>SLOZ01000004.1 GCA_007132255.1 Limnochordia bacterium
AGAACCACCGGACAGGAAGCGCCCCAAATTATGCCAGCACTGGCCAAGTGAGCGACATAGACCATAGACTTATAGAGCAGGTTTCCTGAAGTGATGTCAGGGACCAATAATACATCCGCTGCGCCCGCCACAGGGCCGTCAATTCCTTTGTGTTCGGCGGCTTCCTTGGAGATGGCATTGTCCAACGCTAGAGGACCATCCACGTCGATGACCTTGTTTAACTGGCCCCGGCGCGACATTTGGACAATGATAGCCGCGTCGAGGGTTGCGGGCATTTTGGGAGTGACAGTTTCGACTGCAGCCAGAAGCGCCACCTTAGGGCGAGGCATGTCCAACACAGCTGCCAACTCGGCAGCGTTATCTAAAATCTGGAGTTTCTGTTCCAAATCAGGAGCAATGTTCATGCCGCCATCGGTGATTAGACGGAGCGATCCGTCTGGAAACTCCACAATCCCAATGTGACTGAGCAGTGGTTTTTTGCGCAGCCCAGTTTCTTTGTCCAAAATGGCCTTGAGCAAAACAGCTGTTGGTAAAAGACCTTTCATGAGGATCGATGCTTGGCCGGAGCGAACAAGTTCGACAGCTGCTGCCGCGGCCGCTTGCGGTGAGCCTGCATCCACGATATGGAAATCCGAAATATCTACATCGGCTTGTGCTGCGGCTCGTCGGATGTCCTGCGAAGGCCCGGTCAAGAATACGGACGTGATCAAACCCAACGCAGCCGCTTCGGTTACGGCCTCCAGAACAGGGACATCCCCAGCCCATGCCACTGCGACACCTTTTCCACTCGTCGTCTGCAGTTGTTCGAGCAGCGTTGCGAAGCTCATTGGATGACCTCCTCGTAGTTCTTCGGCATCTCTTCGCCCGATAGCACACGCCGTGCTCCGGCCGTCAAAGCTTCCATCTCTTCTTCACCGGGATAGCAAACGATAGCTGCAACCCACTGTACATAATCGGCAATGGCCGCGACCAAGGTCTCAGAATGGGCCATACCGCCGGTGAGCACGATTGCATCAACGTTGCCCTGTAGGACAGCGGCATAGGCGCCAATCTCTTTGGCCACCTGGTACACAAATGCCTCCCAGACAGCCTTGCTTTCTTCCGTATCCATGGCTTCGACTACCTGCAAGTCCATGGTGTGCAAATACCCCTGAAACCCACTTTGCTTGAGAACTCTCTGCAGGACTTGCCCTTCTGTGGCTCCTTCTTGGAAACAAAGATCAATGACCGCACCAAAAGGTAAGCCGCCGGCGCGTTCGGTGGAAAACGGCCCTTCATCATTGGCATTATTTATGTCCAAAATCCTCCCACCGTGAACCGCCGCAATGCTGACGCCGCCTCCCAAATGGCCCATAACAAAGCGGCTCTCAGCCAGTGGTTTGTTGAGATCGGCCGCTGCTCGATGGGCGGCGGCTCGTAAGCTTAAGATATGCCCGAAGCCCGCCCGCTCCACCGGCGGATACCCAGTGTAATGTGCCAAATTTAACCGTTCATCCACCGAGACGGGATCCACGGTATAGCCGTGAATTCCGACTGCATCGGCAATCTTCTTGCCAAGGATTGGCCCTAGATTCGCTGGATGGACACCACGTTCACCCTTCTCAGCATCAGCGACCATAGCGGCATCAATGATATATGTACCACTGGGTATAGGCTGCAAGAGGCCGCCTCGTGTTACCACGCAGGTTAAATCCTGGATTGTGAAACTGTTAGCATGCAGCCAAGCTTCGATCTGCTCAAATCTAAGTGTACTTTGTTCAGTCAACGACATTGCCGGTTGATCCCACACCAGAGATGCCTTCACAAACTGCTGAGGCGTCCAAAGGGAAACCTTGGTCGAGGTTGAACCGGGATTAATCGCAAGGATTACCACGAAAATTAACACTCTCCTCTCCCTTTGTTTACTGAAAGAGCGGTATTCGTAAAGCGTCAAATACGTAGAAAAAGCAGGTGCACTGGGCTACCTGCTTTCATAAGGTCCTCTATCGTATTGTTTCACTGTTCAGCACTCCTTGTTAGGAAACCACGTACTCGGTTTTCTTATTCAGAGCTCTTGTCTTCGCTGGGAAGAGCGGCTTTGCGGGAAAGGTTGATCCGTCCCTGACGATCGATCTCTACGACTTTCACGAGAACTTCATCGCCTACATTCACAACATCCTCAACCTGCTTAACTCGTTCAGGCGCTAGCTGCGAAATATGGATTAGACCTTCCTTGCCAGGCAGAATTTCTGCAAAGGCACCAAAGTTCATGACACGTTTCACAACACCAAGGTACGTTTCGCCCACTTCAACTTCTTTAGTATAGCTTTCGATGAGTTTGACGGCCTTTTGGCCACCCTCACCTTCGGTTGAAGCGATGAAGACCTTGCCATCATCATCGATGTCAATGGCTACGCCAGTTTCTTCGATGATCTTGCGGATGATCTTACCGCCAGGCCCGATCACGTCACGAATTCTGTCCACTGGAATCTGTAGGGTGATGATCCGCGGAGCATACGGCGACAAGTCCTCGCGCGGTTCAGAAATGACTTCTTCCATCTTGTCAAGGATGAAGTTGCGCCCCGTAGTGGCCTGCTGCAGCGCTTGCAGCAAAACTTCTCGGCTCACGCCGCCAATTTTGATATCCATCTGCAGTGCGGTAACGCCATCACGTGTACCAGCCACTTTGAAGTCCATGTCGCCCAAGGCGTCTTCCATGCCTTGGATATCGGTCAGAACGGCAAAGGTATCGTCATACTTCACAAGACCCATAGCGATACCAGCCACCGGTTTTTTAATCGGCACTCCGGCATCCATTAAGGCTAACGTACTTCCGCACACACTGGCTTGGGATGTGGAACCATTGGATTCCAAAATATCACTGACGAGACGGAGCGTATAAGGGAACTCATCGGCGGACGGAATAACCGGCAATAGCGCACGCTCTGCCAAAGCACCGTGTCCGATTTCTCGTCGTCCAGGTCCGCGCATGGGCCGTACTTCACCAACACTGTAGGCCGGGAAATTGTAGTGGTGAATGTAACGCTTGCGATCCTCATTTGTCAAGTTGTCCAAAAACTGTTCGTCTGACTTCAAACCCAAGGTCAGAGCCGTCAACGCTTGGGTCTGTCCCCGAGTAAACAAGCCAGAACCGTGAACACGCGGCAACAAGCCCACTTTGACGGATATTGGCCGAATTTCGTCCAGCTTGCGACCGTCAGGACGTAAACCCTGTTGGGTAATGAGTCGGCGCACTTCGCCTTTGACAATGCTGTCAGTTACGGCGGCTAGACTTTTTGCATTATCCGCAGCCGCTTCTTCACCAAACTCTTCCGTGAACCCTGCGATGATCGCTTCGCGAGCAGCGCTGACCGCTTCGTCGCGAGCTTGCTTATCGGGATTGACAAGGGCGTCTTTTAACTGAGCGGCATGCTGCTCCACCCATTGGACCAACTCGGCATTCGGCTGTTGCAGTTCAACGTTCCTTTTCTCTTTCCCTATTTGACTGCGAATTTCCTCTTGCTTGGAGCAAATTTCTTTGATGACCTCGTGTCCAAACATGATAGCTTCTAACATGATGTCTTCCGGTACTTCATCAGCGCCGGCCTCTACCATCATGACGGCTTCTTTGGTACCAGCTACTACTAGATCCATCTTGGATTGCGCTTCTTGCTCCAAAGTCGGGTTAATGACAAACGCATCGTCCACCATTCCGACTTTAACACCAGCGATGGGCCCGTCAAACGGAATATCCGACATGTGCAAAGCCGCGCTGGCCCCAATCATAGCGGCGATAGTAGGCGAGTTGCTCTTGTCCACGGACAACACTGAAGCAACGACTTGAACATCATTGCGGAAACCGTCTGGGAACAAAGGACGCAGAGGCCGGTCGATCATACGGCAGGCCAACGTTGCATCGTCGCTGGGACGTCCTTCGCGGCGGCCAAAACCACCTGGAATCTTACCTACAGAATACATCTTTTCTTCGTAATCGACTAACAGGGGGAAGAAATCAATCCCCTGCCGCGGACTCTTCGACATCGTGGCCGTCACTAATACCACCGTATCTCCATAACGGACTAATACGGAACCGTTGGCTTGTTGGGCTAACTCACCGGTTTCCAGGACCAATGGCCGTCCTCCAAGTTCCATCTTAAACTGTTCTGGCATTCCATTACCTCCTTTTATACATTCTGCAAAGACCGCACAACCCTGCTTTGGTTGCACCGCCTTTGCATACTGTGCTCTTTAGCAGGCCGTTGATAGACTGGCTGCTTCGGTCTTTTTCCCTGAGCTCTGCTTACACACGTTTGTCTGGACATTTCAAAAAAGAGCGGGTTTCCCCCGCTCTTCTTACCGGCGCAAGCCGAGAGTTTCGATGACGGCACGGTACCGCTCGACGTCCTTCTTCGCCAAATAGTTCAAAAGGCCGCGACGCTGACCAATCATCTTGTACAAACCTCTACGCGAATGGTGATCCTTCTTGTGAAGCTTTAAGTGCTCGGTGAGTTCCTTAATCCGAGTACTCAAAATCGCAATCTGGACCTCCGGCGAACCGGTATCACCATCGTGCCGTTTGTGGGTTTCAATAATCTGCTGCTTTGATTCCTTTGTAATCAAAGGTTTCACCTCCTATCGATCATATCACCCGCATCCAAGAATGTCGTCGGAGATACGGCATTCCTAGAGTGGGGATCTTTTCCACTGTTTATTCTAGCACAACACGACCTTGTTGTAAACGCATCCGAGAAATATGCGCTCTGGCTTCTGCGACATCCAACTCAATTTGCTTTTTGAGTGTCTTGACGTCATCATAGCGCACAATACCTCGCAGCTTGCTGAGAAACTGAATCTCCATAACCTGACCATAGAGGTCGCCAGAAAAGTCCAGTAAGTAACTTTCGACGGTACGCTGCTTACCTTCGAAGGTGGGATTGCGACTGACTGCGGTAACGGACGGGTAGCCCTGACCGCTGCCAAGGATACTCCAAGTTGCATAGACAGCGTCTTCGGGCAGCACCAGTTCTTTGGCAACAGCCACGTTAGCCGTGGGAAATCCTAGTTTGCGCCCGCGACCCGCACCTGAGGTAACCACGCCGACGTAAGACTGAAAGCGCCCCAATAGATGAGCTGCCTCTTTCACGCGGCCAGCCAGAAGGCACTGGCGGATCCGCGTACTGCTTACCGTCTTACCATCGACCAGAAACGGTTCCACGACGTCCACGGAAAATCCGTACCGCTGACCAAACTCTCGCAGTAGATCCGGTGTTCCTCGAGCTTGATGACCGAAACGGAAGTTGAAGCCACACACCACGTGGTCAACACGCAGCGCTCGTATGAGTATGTCGCGAACGAACTGTTCTGGTGGTTCCGCTGCCAGGCTCTTGTCAAAGGCCACCCATACAACCTCATCGATACCCTGTTCAAATAACAAGTCTTGACGGACCGTAAAGTCGGTCAAAAGGCGAACCCGGCCAGTGAAAACTTGTTCTGGAGGGGTATCAAAGGTAAAAACAGTACTGCATCCGAAGGAAGGTCGTTTGGCTATGGCAACATCGATCAGCTGCCTATGCCCCAAATGAACACCGTCAAAGGTCCCCAGGGCCACACTGCGCCGACAAAGGCCTTGTGGCTTGACCCAATGAAGTTTCAATGGGCGTCATCCTTTCAAGACGCGAAATGGCTGGCATACCATCTGCTGCTGTTGCTCGATGCTGGCCAAAGCCAGCAGTTCGCCCTCCAAGCCCATAACCAAAACTTCATCGCCTGGAACGAGCGGTCGAGGAATCGACAGCAGGTCTTCGGTGGGCACAGCATTCCCGTGTTTGATTCGTTGTTCTGCCAGCGGGGATACAATAACCTTTGGCCAATTCGGTAGGGCCGCCTCGATAGGCAGGACGAATGACCAATCCGCGGTGGCGATCTTGTCTTGGAGTTCTTCGAGTGTGTGGCTATCCTCTAGAGAGAATGGTCCGTTTTGCAGGCGTGAAAGAAACGACATGTGAGCCCCTACACCCAAGGCTTGGCCGATATCATGGCACAAAGTGCGAATATAGGTGCCCTTACTACAGCGAATGTCCAGCAAGACGCGACTACCAAAATGCAGGTTCTCTTCGCCTTCCGGCAGCACCTTGTTGATATGCAGATCATAGATTTGGATCTCCCGTAATGGTCGATCAATGTCTAGACCAGCACGGGCAGCCTTATAAAGACGCTGTCCGTCAACACGAATGGCCGAAGTCATGGGGGGCAGCTGCTGCTGTCGGCCTCGGAAGGAACTTAGGGTTTCAGCGAATGCAGTCGGAGAAATCGAAAAATCCGTTTTGATCGCCAGCGTTTCACCACTGGCATCCTGCGATTGTGTTGCCAAACCCAGAGTCAGTTCAGCAATATAGCGCTTATCCTTCTCCAAGAGGTACGATACAACCCGAGTCCCCTTGCCCAAACACAATGTAAGCACACCGGAAGCGCCTGGGTCAAGGGTGCCGGTGTGCCCAATTTTCCTCATATTTATGAGGCGTCGCATGACATTAACCACTTGATGCGAACTCATTCCAGGAGGCTTAATAACATTAACAATTCCGTCCACTGCCAGTGCTCCCCTCATTGTGGATTAACTGCTCGGCGGCCCGAATAACCTGGGGAACCAACTGGACCATTGAACCCTCCACTGTGGCGCCAGAAGCTAGACGATGTCCACCGCCGCCGAACTGGCGAGCCAGAGAACCCACGTCTAGGCTGTGTGAGCGGAAACCAAGGCGAATCGTGCCAGGACTGGTTTCGCGAAACAAAACGGCTACCTTAACCCCAGACACCATCCGTGCATATTGGATGAACTGATCACCCTCCTGAGGATCCACGGCGCATTCAACGAAAGCATGATAATCCACCGTCATCCACACCACCGAGCCATCACTGGTGCGTTCCATATTGTTTAACGCTCGACCCAATAGGGAGACGAACTCCCAAGACTTCGTTTCGAAGATGAGGCGTGACGTCGTATCGGGCTCGGCTCCCAAACGCACCAACTCAGCACCGAGAGACAAAACCTCGGGTGTCGTATTACCATAGCGAAAGCCACCAGTATCACCCACAATGCCAGCGTAAAGCGCTTCTGCCATAGCGGTATCCAAAGATACATTAAGCTCAGTTAACACCTTATAGATCATACTGGCTGTAGCGGCTTCAGAAGTATCAATGTAATGGTAAGCCATTCCGCCAGGATTGCCCACGTGATGGTCGATATTAAAGATTACAGAGGCTCTTTCGGTAAGAGGTTTGGCCGTGCCAGTTCGATCAGGATGGCAGTCTAGAACCACCAAGTTCTGGAACGACTCAACATCTTCCGGTGGCCGAATGGCATGCAAACTACTCCACGGAAAGCCATACGGAATCTTGTCACCGCAGACCATGGTCGCCCTTTTTCCCAGGGATGTCAATCCCAAATACAGGGCAACCATGGAACCGAGGCTATCCGGATCCGGATTTTCGTGTGCCACGATGACAAAGTCGTCCAGCTGGCGAAAACCCGCTACCAATTGGCTAAACGCATCCGACTTCATGACGTTTCTTCGCCATTTGGGTTCAGTTCTTTGAGAATCTGGTTAATTCGAGCTCCATGTTCAATGGACGGATCGTAGAGAAAGTGCAGTTCGGGGATGTGGCGCACTCGAATTCGTTTGCCTAATTCCGTTCGAACAAACCCCTTGGCTCGCTGCAGACCTTCTGCTGTACTGACCTGCTGCTCTTCATCACCATAAACGCTGAAAAACACTTTCGCATGGGACAGATCTTTGCTTAGTTCAACATCGGTGATGCTCAAAAACCCTAACCGCGGATCCTTTACTAGTTTGGCCAAGATATCGCTGATTTCACGTTTAATGTCCTCTTGAAGACGTCCCTTACGTTCACTCACTGTTATCACCTCGCCGTTGTCAATGACTCTCATAGGGTCGCAGCAGCCATTTGATCCTTGTGGATGCGCGTTCGAACCGCAATGAACCTCGGCATCGAATCCGATTAGAGAGTGCGCTTGACTTCTTTCATGACAAATGCTTCAATTTCGTCGCCCTCTTTGACGTCATTGAAGCGCTCAACGCCGATTCCACACTCGTAATTCTGCTGTACCTCTCGGACATCGTCTTTGAAACGTTTCAGTGATGAAATCGTTCCCTCATGTATGACAACGTTATCTCGAAGTACACGAATTTGGGCTTGCCTTGTGATCTTGCCGTCGGTTACATAACAGCCGGCAACAACTCCAGCGTTGGGGACCCGGAATGTCTGGCGTACTTCAGCCCGCCCCAAAACGTCTTCCACATAGTCTGGATCGAGAAGGCCAACCATAGCCGCTTTGACATCGTCAAGCAGGTTATATATGATCCTATACAAACGGATGTCGACACCTTCTCGCTCAGAGGCGCGCCGAGCGTTGGGATCTGGACGAACATTGAAACCAACAATAATCGCATTGGATGCTGCTGCCAGGCTGACATCGGTTTCGGAGACTGCCCCGACTCCCTGGTGGATCACCTGGACGCGGACTTCATCAGTGGACAACTTTTCCAAAGAAGCCCGTACCGCTTCGACCGACCCTTGCACGTCACCCTTGAGAACAATGTTTAAATCCTTGACTTCACCCTCTTTGATACGTGCAAAAAGATCATCCAGGGTTACTCGGGAAGACTTCGTCTCTGTTTCCCGGCGTTTGTCTTGATTCATCGAAGCTACTTGACGTGCAGTCTGATCGTCAGTTACCACGACCATGACATCGCCAGCGTCAGGAACTGCAGTCATGCCCAACCCCTCGACCGGCTGCGCTGGTCCAGCTTCGACCACGGTTCGTCCTTTGTCATCCAACATGGCACGAACGCGACCAGAGACTCTCCCAACAACAAACGTATCGCCGACTCGCAGCGTTCCGTTGGAAATAAGGATCGTTGCCACCGGGCCGCGACCTTTGTCGAGTTGGGCTTCGATCACGGTTCCGCGAGCCGGACGGTTCGGATTGGCCCGCAGTTCTCCCATTTCGGCTGTGAGCAGAATCATCTCCAGCAGATCATCAATTCCTTCGAGGCGCAGTGCTGAGAGTTCGACGAAAATCGTCTCGCCGCCCCATTCTTCAGCAACGAGCTCATACTCAGTCAACTCCTGCTTGACTCGATCAGGATTGGCGTTTTCGCGGTCCATCTTGTTAACCGCCACGATAATCGGAACCCCAGCAGCCTTAGCATGGTTAATGGCTTCTACGGTCTGAGGCATAACACCATCATCAGCAGCTACGACCAGGATGGCAATATCCGTAACCTGGGCACCGCGTGAACGCATGGCAGTAAACGCTTCATGGCCTGGGGTATCGAGGAACGTAATCTTCTTGTCGTTGTACTTGATTTGGTAAGCACCAATGTGCTGTGTGATACCGCCCGCTTCGGTTTCTGTAACCTTGGTTTTGCGGATTCCATCCAACAGTGTCGTCTTACCGTGATCCACGTGACCCATGATGGTTACAACAGGTGGCCGCAGTTCTAAGGTTTCCTCACTGTCGGGCTCCTCGGTATAGACTGTCTCTGCCAAATCCCTATGCCTGTGGGCCGTGACACCGTAGTCTGTGCAGATCAGGGCTGCGGTATCAAAATCGATGGACTGTGTTACGGTGGCCATGACGCCCAGTTTCATCAGCTTCTTAATCACTTCAGCTGCCGAAACACTAAGCTTCATTGCCAGTTCCTTAACAACGATCGTATCCTGCAGCTCTAAATCTTTCTTACGCACCGGTGGTGGACTCTCTTGGAAGCGCTTTTGCCCTCCGCGTCGTCCCTGACCTTTGCGCTGACCGCGACCGGTTTGACGACCTTTGCCTTTATTCTTCTGAGCAGAGATCTTATCTACCTTGCGGTCTTCTTCAGCAACGGAACGCTTTTCGGTTGGGTTCTTCTTCGTTTTGGATAACCGCCGTGTTTTGGAATCGTCTTCTTCTTTGACTTTTACAGCAACTTCGGGTTCATTGGAGGCAAAATGATCACGCACCATAACCGCAATATCATCTTCAATGGTGCTCATGTGATTCTTGACCTCGGCTCCTAAATCAGCCAAGAACTCAACCAAGGCTTTACTTTCGATATCCAGCTCTTTAGCTAGTTCATACACTCGGACTTTCTTCATCAGCATCACTCCTAGTTTTACTTACCGCGGTTATCCGACGCTGTTGCCGCGGCCCGCTCGATGCTCTTGGCAAAACCACTATCCGTTACAGCTACAACCGAGCGTCTGGCTTTGCCAATCCATTGTCCCATGGTCATCATGTCCTGGAACTGCAGCACCTTGATACCGTGGGTCGCCGCCAAATTTCCAAACTTCTTGGCTGTATTCTTCGATGCGTCAGTAGCCAATAAAACCAGTTTGGCACGACCCCGTCGAATACTGCCTTCCACAGCCTGTTCGCCGGACACCAAGTTCCCAGATCGCTGTGCGAATCCCAACAAGCCTGCCGTCTTCTGCTCATCATGCATCAAGATATCTCTCCAAATCGGCTTTGAGGGTTGCCGGAATTGCACATTTGAGCGCTCGTTCTAGCTGTTTGCGCTGGATGGCTTCCTCCAAGCAGTTCAAGTCGGGGCAGATATAGGCACCCCGTCCCGGTTTTTTGCCACCGGGATCAATGTCCACTGTTCCATCAGGTGACCGTACTACGCGAACCAAAGCCCTTTTCTCGCGAGGTTCTCGACAACCAAGACATGTCCGCGTGGGGATCTTGCGTTGACGCATCGTGACCACCTACTTCTTTTTGTCAAATCCAAAATCTTCTAAATCCAACATAGAAAAGTCTTTGAGAACCTTTTCCTCTTTTGCTTTCTTTTTCTTCTTGGCATCATCTGAGCCATCCTCACCCTTGCCCGTCCCTGCTTCCGTGCGACCAAAGCGCTCTTCCCACGTTTTGCGTTTGGGGACGTTGGTTAAAGAAGCCAAGTCTTCTTCGGTTACCGTTTTGGGTGAGCGTTTGGTGGGTTCCTTCTTCTGCGGTTTGGACGACTCCTCCACAGCTGGTTCAGCAGCAGTGGAGGGTTCAGCTTCTTCAGACGGCTGGTGTGCTGTCCCATCTTCGGAAGTTTCTTTCCTTGGCTCCACTGCGGTTTCGTCGATATCCACTTCAGGCATCTCTGACTCAAGTTCCGTGGTATCCTCGGCAAAGAGGTCTGCTGGATCCGGCTGTCGCTGAAACTCCGGCAGTAATTGGGCCTGAGCAGCGCTCTTGATATCGATCTTCCAGTTGGTCAGCCGAGCAGCTAACCGCGCATTTTGCCCTTCTTTGCCGATGGCTAAGGAAAGTTGATCGTCCGGAACCACAGTGCGCGCTACCTTGCTCGCAGAATCCAGGTTAACATAGATAACTTTAGCCGGACTCAGTGCGTTGGCAATGAAATCTCGGGGATCCTCCTGCCACTCAATGATATCAATCTTCTCGCCGCTAAGCTCAGAGACGACGGCTTGGACGCGCATTCCGCGGCTGCCGACACAGGCTCCGACAGGATCCACGTTAGGATCGCGGCTATAGACGGCTACCTTAGAACGATTACCGGCCTCTCTAGATACCGCCTTAATCTCAACTTCGCCACTGTGAATCTCGGGAACCTCCAACTCAAAAAGGTTCTTGAGTAATCCCGGATGCGTTCGCGACAAAAAGACCTGCGGTCCTTTGCTGCTTTGCTTGACCTCATTAATATAGAACTTCATCCGGGCATTCGGTGTATAGGTTTCATGGCTAATTTGTTCAGAGGCCGGAACCACAGCTTCTACCTTACTGAGATCCACAATTACGTTGCGGTGTTCCTGCCGCTGGATAATGCCAGTAACGACATCACCTTCACGCTGTGAATATTCGCTGTAGACATTACTGCGTTCAGCTTCGCGAATGCGTTGAATGACAACCTGTTTGGCAGTCTGGGCAGCGATCCGGCCAAAGTTCCTAGGCGTGACTTCCTGTTCCATCACATCGCCTAGTTCATAGTTGGCGTCGAACTCCTGAGCTTCCTCCAAGCTTACCTCGGTGGTGGGATCTTCTACCACGTCCACAGCGACCCGTCTGGAAAAGACGTGGATTTCACCTGTAGATTCGTTCAGATCCACCCGTACGCTCATGGCCGAGCTGGCGCCGTAATTCCGCTTGTACGCTGACACAATTGCGGTCTCAATGGCCTCCAAAAGAATGTCTTTTGAGATCCCACGCTCCTTTTCTAACTCTGTCAGTGCTCCAATTAACTCCAGATTCATCCTCGGTGTCCTCCCGTTATCTAAAACTCTACGTGCAGATGCGCCTTGGCCACTTGATCCAAAGGGATCTCGACAATACCACTGTTCAAATCAAGTCGAACAACCCCGTCTTCCAGGCCCAATAAGGTACCGGTAAAATTTTTCCGACCGTCCATAGCACTGTAGGTCCGTAGATTTACGGTTTCACCGGCGAAACGCTCATAATCGGAGGCTTTTTTCAGCGGTCGTTCCAATCCCGGTGACGAAACCTCCAAAGAGTAGGCTTGCGAGATGGGGTCTTCAGCGTCCAAACGTTTGCTCAGAGCCATACTTACTTCTTGACAGTCTTCAATGTCGATACCTCCAGGTTTGTCCAGAAATACCCTTAAGACCCAGTTAGCGCCTTCTTTGACAAATTCGACGTCAACCAGTTCCCGATCACTGCCTGCCAGAAACTCTTCAACCCAGGTGCTAACCAATGCCTCAACGTTGGTTTTCTTCACAGGATGCCTCCTCTCCGCCGCTGACAACGCGCGTCAGTTTGTCGATTTGCAGCTTCGATCCAATTCTATACGGCAAAAGAGTGGGCGGGACCCACTCTTCTCGGCAGCATATTCGTATCGAGAATATCGTACCACAAATTCGGACAAATGACAAGGGAACGAAACTACGGACGACCAATCCCAGCTGGCAGGCCCGTTTCCCAGCTTTATTCCAATGCCAATCATCGAACGTTCGGATCAGCAAAACGCCTGCTCCGAGGCGGATTGGATCGAAGCGCATCCCCGGCATTGCTCAGTGTGCAATGGGTCCTCAAAGAGTCCCCTCTAAACCCTGCTCGAAGGGCGCCACTGGGTGGATGTGGTCACGGAAATCCAAGCTACCGGGATTTCGCGGTTTTTGTCCAGCGGGTTAAAGGCAGTTTTCCAGTGGACTGCTAAAAAAGCGTCAGCTGGTTCGTTTCCGACATGCCGTCTAGAGCACCGTGATTCCGTAGAACCTCAATGACGGTCTTCGTGACTTTGGCTCGTTGTCGTAGGTCTTCGATGGAGGTGAACTCCTGTCCGGCGCGAGCAGCGGTGATACTCGATGCTGCGTTGGTACCGAGGCCCTGTAGGGCAGCTAACGGCGGTCGTAACCCGTCTTCATGGACTAAGAATTGTCGGTGGTCCGACTCATAGAGGTGGACTGGCAGGAAGCGAATGCCCCTGGCCAGCGCTTCCAGAACAATTTCCATAATCGTGACCACGTTACGTTCCTTAGCGGTGGCTTCATTCCCTTTGGCTTCCACAGACGCGATTTCTCTGCGGATAGCCGCCTCGCCCTGAACAACGAGATTCGCGTCGAACTCTCCGGCTCTCACCGTGAAGTAGGCAGCGTAGTATGCTGCCGGATGATGGACCTTGAAATATGCGATTCGAAATGCCATGGTTACATAGGCCACGGCATGGGCCTTCGGAAACATGTAGCTGATTTTCTGACATGAATCCACATACCATTGCGGCACGTTGTGCCGCAGCATCAATTCACTGTCTTCATCCGACAGTCCCTTGCCTTTGCGCACCTGTTCCATGAGACGGAAGGCCTCGCCGGGCTCAAGACCTTTGTGGATTAAAA
>SLOZ01000316.1 GCA_007132255.1 Limnochordia bacterium
AAAAGAAACGTATGGTGATACGTGTCTAGCGTTTTTTAGAGTACGGGAGGACATGCGATGAGAATTGGGATCTGCCCGGGCAGTTTCGATCCTGTGACCTATGGCCATATTGACATAGTGGAACGAGCTGCGCGTTTGTTTGACCACATGTATATTGCGGTGCTGCATAATCCAGAGAAGACCCCGCTCTTTGATCTCGAGGAACGAACGACTATGCTGAGGCAGGCAACATCGTTCTTGGACAATGTCACGGTAGAGAGCTTCAGCGGCTTGTCTGTGGAATATGCGAAAGAACGGCATGCTATGGCCATTGTTCGGGGGCTGCGGGCTGTAACTGACTTCGAATTCGAGTTTAAACTGGCTTCTATGAACCGGCAGCTAGCTCCGGACATCGAAACTGTATTCATGATGACCAGCAGTGATTATTCGTTCTTGAGCTCTTCCGCTGTTAAAGAAGTCGCCAGCATGGGTGGCGATGTATCTCGCTGGGTCGAACCGTCGGTGGCAGAGTGCTTGTATGCCAAATTTCGAGAAAAGAAGGGGCGAGGAACACATGAATAGCAAAATGAACCTCATCATGCTGTTGGACCGACTCGAAGAGTTGATTGACAAAGCACCAGAAATTCCGCTGACAGGCCGTGTTCTTCTGGACTCCGACGATGTTCTGGATTTGGTGGACAAAATACGGGGAGCATTCCCCGAAGAAGTTAAGCGAGCCGAAATGGTCTCCACAGAAAAGGATCGCGTCATCTCGGAAGGTCAAAGCAAAGCGGAACGCATGATTTCGCAGGCGGAAGAATACGCCAAGAAGTTGATTCAGGACAGCGAGATTACGCGCCAGGCTCAGCAAGAAGCCGACCGGGTTCTCGAAGAATCACAGCGTCGCGCCAACGAAATGGAAGAGGGCGCGAAATTGTACGCCAATGACGTCTTGACCCAACTACAAGATTCCCTCGAACAAACTTTGGCCCAGGTGACCAAAGGTCGGGAAGCTTTGGAGACCAAGGTGAAACAAGACGCGTAATCCGATGTCTACTGCTGCCTTGCTCCATTGAAATCGTCAGCGAAGCTAATGAAGGATCGCCAAGCCCGTTAGCAGACATTTGCCGATCATGGTGAAACGGTGTCGTCGGTGACATCCGTCTGCGAACCTGGCCTGTCGGCTGACCGAGGTGAACAAAATGCCTTCTCCAAAAATTGGACTTGCGCTGGGGTCTGGGTCTGCCCGGGGTCTTGCGCACATCGGAGTTCTAGAAGTCCTGGAGCACCAAGGTATTTGCATCCAAAGTGTAGCTGGAACCAGTATTGGGGCTATCGTTGGGGGCCTCTATGCGTCTGGCGTAGATCTAGCGTTACTGGCTCGTTTAGCAGAGTCACTGAAATGGGATGATTTGGTTCGTTTTACGCTGTCTTCGTCTGGTTTTGTCTCCTCTGAACGTTTATTCCGAATGCTGCACGTACTAACCAAGGGCTGTGATATAGAGTCACTGCGAATTCCCGCAGCGTTTGTTGCTGCCGATCTCTATACCGGTGAAGAGGTCGTTCTCCGGACGGGAAACGCAGCCGCAGCTATTCGGGCAAGCATGTCCATCCCAGGAGTGTTCATACCTGTGGAATGGGAGGGGCGTTTGTTAATTGATGGAGCTGTCAAAAACCGCGTACCGGATACTATACCCCGACAGCTAGGTGCGGACTTTGTCTTAGCTGTTGATCTAGGCTTCCCTGAGCCACGCGGGCGGCTGAAAACAGTGCCTGACATTGTGATGCGCACCATTGAAATTCTCGAGCGAGAGATTGCAGCTCTCAAGCCTCGGAGTGCAGATTTTACGATTTTTGTCGACCTGCCCGATGTCACATCAACGCAGTTGAATCGTGCTGCCGAGATCATTGAGCGGGGTCGCTTGGCAGCTCGAGCAGCGATTCCCGCTTTGTTGGATGCCTTAGAGCAAGCTGCTCGAACCCAGTAGTTGTAACTGAGGGCCTTTTGCGGTCTTGCAGTCTTGTTTCGTTGTATCGTTTCGTTGTTTCAGTGTCGCTGTTAAGGTTTTTACTTGACAGCATTCCGTAATCTTTGTATAATTTATGAGGTGAATCCTGTGATTATCACGATTAGGACGCTAAAGGGACATAAGGGTGATTTCCTCCGATTTGCCGAAGAAGTGCCCTGGACGTTCTCCCAAGAAACGCCCCAGATTGCGACTGAGCTGACTCCGCTCATGGTTGAAGGGCGCGTAACCAATACGGGGCGGGCTATGTATGTCGAAGGTTCGCTGCATATCAAGGTGCGCATGACCTGTACCCGCTGCCTGGATGATTATGAAGAGGTTCTGTCAGCAGCATTTACGGAAGAATACGTTTCGAAAGCCAAAGCAGCCGCGCTGGCTGCTGAAGGTGATGACGAATGGCCTGACGGCGTGCCCACCTACAGCGGTGATGAGTTGGATCTGCACCAGCTTCTGTGGGATACCGTTATGCTCGCCGTTCCCATGAAGACGATCTGCGACGCAGAATGTAAGGGCATGTGCCCTTCCTGCGGCGAGAGTCTGAATCAAGGTCACTGCAACTGCACGAGCCACCGCACAGATCCCCGTCTTGCAAGTTTGGCGGATCTGTTGAAAGAGTAGGAGAGGAGGAATATTCATGGCATTACCAAAAAGAAAACATTCCAAAACCAGGGTACGGCTCCGCCGCTCCCAGTGGAAATTGAACCGTCTTTACACCAACACGTGTCCACAATGTCATTCGCCCAAGCTGCCGCATCGCGTGTGTCCCACGTGTGGAAGTTACAATGGTCGCGAAGTGATCAAAGCAAAAGCAGCTGAGTAATTGAGTCCAAGATGCTTGGGGGATCCCATGCATCTTTTTTTTACCCTTTACAAACTTCGCTGCATCCATTATACTAAACCCATCGATTACAACCTGGTGCTAACAGGAGGTGTTATGACATGGCGAGTATGCGACAGGAACGTCGGGAGAGATTGCGTTCGCGTCTGAAGGAAGATCCGTTTTTGACCGATCAACAGCTAGCGGACATCTTTCATGTATCCATCGCAACGATCCGTTTGGATCGCATGGCACTAAACATACCTGAGTTGCGCGAGCGGACGAAAGAAATGGCTGAAACGACTCACTCCAAACTGCGCTCCATGCACGGAATGGAGGTTATCGGGGAACTGGTACAGCTCGAACTAGGTGTTCAAGGTGTTTCCATTCTACCGATCTACCATGACATGGTATTTGAGCGAACGAAAATCGTTCGTGGCCATCACCTTTTCGCTCAGGGGAACTCGCTAGCCGTAGCCATTGTGAATTCCTCTATGGCCTTAACAGCAACCGCTCAGGTTCAGTTTGAAAAAGCTGTCCGCTTGGAAGAACGCGTTGTGTGTCAAGCCCAGGTCAGGCAGCGGCAGCACGCCCGATTTGTCATTGATGTCGAAAGCCGGGTTGAGAGGGAACTCGTCTTCTCTGGTACATTCGTTGTGGTGGATGTGGCTTCTAAGGAGGATAAGAACCCATGAAGATCGCGGTTGATGCATTTGGCGGAGACTATGCCCCTCAGCAGATCGTCGAAGGAGCTTTGGAAGCATCATTACTCCATGGCATCGACGTCATTTTGGTAGGTGACGAAACGATCCTCCGACCTTTGGTCGAGGGAAAGGACGGGTCAAACCGTATCGAAATTGTGCACGCTTCGGAAGTG
>SLOZ01000055.1 GCA_007132255.1 Limnochordia bacterium
CTGCGACATGTCGGTCACAAGTGCCACCGTGCGGCGCCCGACCTTTTGGCCGATGGCTACCATGGCTTTGGCCAATGTCTGAGCATCCTCCAGTTCCGCCATGAATGCACCGCGCCCAGTCTTGACGTCCAACACGAAACCGTCTGCTCCAGCAGCGATCTTCTTACTCATGATCGATGAGGCAATCAGCGGAATAGACTCGACAGTGGCGGTAACATCCCGGAGCGCATACAATAGCTTGTCAGCCGGTGCCAGAGCGGCAGTTTGGCCCATGACGGCAGCTTTGATGCGATTGACTTGTTCGATGAACTGTTTGTTAGTAAGATCAGTGCGGAATCCAGGTATGCTTTCGAGCTTGTCGATGGTTCCACCCGTATGACCTAGACCGCGGCCTGACATCTTGGCCACGGGCACTCCACAGCTGGCTACCCAAGGAGCCAACACTAAGGTGGTGGTGTCGCCGACACCACCGGTGGAATGCTTGTCAATCTTCATGCCCTCAATTCCAGATAAGTCAAGGAGCTCTCCGGAATGGACCATGCTCATGGTTAGGTCTGCCGTTTCGGTGTCGTTCATCCCCTGAAAGTAAACGGCCATGCAAAAAGCAGCCATTTGGTAATCCGGCAGAGAGCCTTCGGTATAGCGGCTGATTAAAAACTCAATCTCGGCATTGCTCAGAGCATGTCCTTGGCGTTTTTTGAGAATGATATCATAGGCTCGCATAGGCAGATCACCCTTTCCACAACAGGTTCAAGAAGCTGGTACCGTGGACTGGAGCTTCGATATCGAAGAATCGGGCCAACGTCTTAGCGACGTCGGCAAAGGTGGAGCGAACTCCCAAATCCACCGGTTGAATCCGAGACCCATAGACTAGCAGCGGCACATACTCTCGAGAGTGATCCGTACTGCTTGTGGTGGGATCACAGCCATGATCAGCCAGGATGATCAACATATCCTCATCCTCCATGGCTGCGAGAAGCTCAGGCAGCCTTGCATCGAACTCCTCTAAACCCCGTCCGTAGCTCTCGGGATCATTGCGGTGACCCCAAAGCATGTCAAAATCAACAAGATTGGCAAAGATGAGGCAGGATGAATGCGAACGATCCATGAACTGCAGTGTTTTGTCCACCGTCTCCATATTGTCGTGAGACTTCAGGGTATCGGATATGCCTCTCCCTGCGAAGATATCGGAAATCTTCCCGACGCCGTACACGGGAATGTCGTTGGCCACCAAGGAATCAAGGATGGTTGTGCCAGTGGGTTCGAGGCTGAAGTCCCTCCGCCGGGTGGTTCGTTGAAATCCACCGGGTTCACCCTCAAAGGGGCGCGCTATGACTCGTCCCACTGCGTGGGGACCCCGCAGTTGCTCCCGTGCTGTTTCACACCAAGAATACAGTGTTTCAATGGCCACCACATCTTCGTGGGCCGCGATTTGAAAAACACTGTCGGCAGAGGTGTAGACGATAGGGTGTCCCGTTTGCAGGTGTTCAGGCCCTAATTCCTCGATAATGGCCGTTCCCGAGGCTGTCTTATTCCCTAACACCCCGGAAACACCGATAGCTTCGCAGAACTTCTCCAGAAGATCAGCCGGAAACCCATCGGGGTAGGTGGGAAATGGTTCGGCAAGTTGCAGCCCGGCGATCTCCCAGTGCCCTGTTGTGGTATCTTTGCCGCTGCTGCTCTCTGCCATTTTGCCCCAAGCACCTTTGGGTTCATCCACGGCGGGCACGCCTTGGATGGGTATGATCCGTCCCAAACCAAGATCTGCCAGATGGCGTAAACTCAGCCCGTCAACGGCTTTGGCTACATTACCGAGGGTATTGCTTCCTTCATCACCATACTCCGCTGCGTCGGGCATTTCGCCGACACCAACGCTGTCCAAGACTATCAAAATGACTCGTTTCATCATGAATCCTCCATTTCAGACCTGGGATGAGCCTGCCGATATATACTGCGCAGGTGGTCTTTATTTAGATGGGTATAGATCTGCGTTGTCGAAATGTCAGCGTGGCCGAGCATCTCTTGAACGGAGCGGAGGTCAGCACCTCCCGTGAGTAAATGGGTAGCGAAGGAATGGCGCAGCGTGTGGGGTGTCAATGGGAAGGATAGGTTTAACTGCATCCCGTACTGCTTTAACAGTTTCCAGAATCCTTGGCGCGTCATGCGTGAACCGCGAACACTCAAGAAAAGTGCCCGCTCATGGAGGCGCTTGGGCTTCATGAAGTGATGGCGCCCCCCTTGGAGATAGGCCAAGACAGCAGCTTGCGCGTGTCGACCCACAGGTATTAGCCGCTCTTTGTTCCCCTTCCCCAAACAGCGAACGTATCCCATCTCATCGATATCACCCATGTTCAACCCTAACAGTTCCGATACGCGCAGACCAGCTCCGTAGCACATTTCTAGCATGGCACGATCCCGAAGCCCTGAGGGCTTTTCGGTTCTGCAAAGACCAAGGAGGTCCTCGACTTGCGCTGCGGAAAGAATATTCGGCAGTTTCTGTGTGTGACTGGGTGTTGTCAGAAACGAAGTGGGGTTGTCTTGAAGAACGTCTTCTTGTTCTAGATAGTTAAAAAACCCACGAAGGGCGGCGGCCTTGCGAGCAATGGTTGTTGTCTCAAGACCAAACTCGACCAGTTGGCGCAGGTACTGCAGGACATCGGTCTCGGTAAGGTCAGGAAGCTCTAGTTCTCGGTTACGGCAGTGGGCAACAAAGTGATCGAGATCACTGGTATACGCTACTAGACTGTTCTCCGCGAGACCCCGCTCAACAGTCAGATAGCTAATGTAATCGGCCACACGTTGGCGACTCAATGACCGATCACCTCCTGGGGTCGCAGATGCGAGGTATCGTTAAGACATTGGATGTACCACTCCAGGCTATGGTCGGCTATCTTCACCCTGAGCTGAGAAAACGACGTATTGTACATACGAATGCGGTATGCTTGATCCAACGGCACTCCTAGGATACTGCAGAATACCAACCGCAGGGCTCCGCCATGGGAGACGAACGCGATGGCATCCTGGGGATGCAGCCTAACGGCATCGTTCAGAGCCAGCAGCATGCGCTCTTGAACGGTCTGCGGACTCTCTGCTCCAGGAACCATGGCTTGACCGGCCGCAGAATAACGCTGGCGAAACAGCTCCGGATACTCCTGCTTGATTTCGTCCCTGGTACGGCCTTCCCAGACGCCGAAATTGGTTTCTCGCAAACGCGGATCCTGGTGCACTGCGAGCCCGTGATGCCCAGCGATGATCTCCGCAGTCTGCCAGGCACGCTGTAAGTCGCTGGCGTAAATGGCAGCCAGTGGGCACCGCCGCATACGATGGGCCAGATACTGTGCTTGCTGTACGCCCTGGTCGGAAAGTTCGATATCCATCTGGCCTTGGTAGCGCGCCTGTTGGTTCCAGGGAGTTTCTCCATGGCGAATCAGATAGATCGTGCCCAATAGTCCCGCCTCCCCAGCTGTTAAGTCGTGCTGCGTTGCTGATCCTATACGTAATCTACATTCCCGTCTTACCAGGGATATTCCTGCTTTTGGCTAGGGTAGAAAAAACCGAACCAGCGACGAATAGGCGCTCTGGTTCGGTGCGTTAGCGGGTAACTCATTGGTACGCTCTGCCCCTGCTGAGGGCTTCCATGTTAAGCGGTATCAAGCGGTGGTGGCGCTTGGGCAATACAGTCTTGAGCGAATC
>SLOZ01000480.1 GCA_007132255.1 Limnochordia bacterium
AGGGATATGCAGCATCCCTCGTACTGGATCTTGTCGGCCTAGCTCCATCCACCTACTATACTGTAGAATCCGGTTCCCTGTGTCGGTGAAATCCCTTCGTTTTCTGCCCGAAGTTGGCGGTAGAAAGTGCGGAGGGATTTATTGCGTTTAAAGGAATCTGAACATTCTGTCCTGAACATGCAAAAAGCGAGAGCAAGGGTGAACTTGGTAGGCACCATCCCCTGCTCTCGACTCCATAACGAGGAGCGAACTCCTCTATGCTTATGGTACCGATTTGCAGAGTGCTCGTCAAGCTTTTTGGGTTGGTCCGGGCCTACGAAATTGCTGTCGAACAGTGGTCGGGTACGTGTATCCACTGCGGCCATCCATTGGTATACGCTGGAACCTATCTTCGCAAGACACCCCGTTCCATAGGTCCTTTTAAGATTCAACGGGTTTTGTGCTCCAACCATGCGCTTTGCCCGCCTTCGGTGCGAGCAGGATTGCTTCCCAGTTGGCTCTTGCCTTACCAGCGAACGACCGTCGAGGTACAGCAGGCCGTTTTAGAAAACGTATCCGATGGCACTTGGACTTTGGAAACCGCTGCTGAAAGGGCGAATGTAGAGCCGAAGACGATCTCTCGCTGGTTGGGAACGGCACGTCGTTGTGTTCCTTGGATTCAGCAGAAGATCCTGGGTGAGCTCGGCAGCCATCACAGTCTAGCCGATTGGATTCACGATGGCAGCGTGTCTTGGACATCATCGTTGTCCCAGTTGTTCTCGCTGCTGACATTGTTTCGCAACCGCATGTACCGCTGGTTTCCAGAACGGTCCATGGCCCTGGTGGTTCTCTTCTGGCCCTATGCCTTTCTCGAACACCGTCAATGAGTCCGATACTTCATGCACAGAAAGGTTCGGCTTCTCCATCACTGTACCGTCAAGCAACCCGGTGATTAACGCACCGGGATCGTTGACGTGCCCTAACTCCGCGCCTGTCGACCGACAACTACCCGGAGTTTGCCGACGAATCGTCCGGTGCGCCGTCGCTGAGGCCTCTTTACCCCTCGTGTCTCCTTCGTTTCGCAGAAAAGTAGCTTCATCGCCACAAAGTGGGGTGGGAATTACCTCCAAGTCGTAGGATACTAGAGGCAAACCAAGACCAAGGAGGTATGAAGATGGATCGAGACAAAGCGATCACCATTGCTAATTTTCGCTACAGCTTGGTGGCACCCATGGTCAGTCAGTTGGAGATGAAACCAGGGCAGCAGCAACAACTCATCGAGGAAGCCACTAGCAAAACGTACCAGATTCCCTTCAGCAGCAAGACCCAGGTGAGCCAGCGTACCATGGAACGGTATCTGCAATTGTACCGCCAAGGCGGTTATGATGCACTCATACCAAAGTATCTACGCTCGGTATCCGCTCCACTGCGAATTCCACAGGAGTACTTAGACAAAGCGGCTAAACTCAAAGAACAGCAACCGAAGCGAGCGATTCCACAGATCATAGCGGCGCTGGAAATGGCCGATGAAGTCCCCAAAGGGATCCTCAAGCGCAGTACCGTCTATGAATACTTCTGCAAGAAGGGACTCGACCGCAAGACCACTCAGGCTGGGTCTAAAGCCTTTCAGCGTTTCACACCCAAGCATCGCAATGAACGCTGGCAGGGCGATGTATGCCATCTCATGTACCTGACCGATCCACAACGGTCCAACAAACGGCGCAAAGTCTACCTCATTGCCTGGCTGGATGAGTATTCTCGTGTGATCACCCATGCGCAGTGTTACTTTGAAGAACGACTCTTCACCTTGGAGGACAGCTTCAAAAAAGCGATCTTGAAATGGTCACTGCCTTCGCAAATCTATGTGGATAATGGTTCCCCGTACAGTTCGAAACATCTTATGGCCATCTGTGGTCGCTTGGGAATCGGCATTTCCCACACGCGACCCTACAAACCGCAAGGCAGGGGTAAGGTAGAACGCTTGTTCCGTACGGTTCAGTCAAGCTTTCTGCCGGACCTGGAAGTGCTGCTCAAGGAGAAGCCCTTGAGTTTGGCCGACGTCAATGAATATCTCCAGCTGTGGATCACACATCATTACCATCAGCGAATTCATTCCTCCCTGAAACAAAAACCCATAGTGCTGTTTCAGTCGGATACGAAACCACTTCGTACTGCCGATCTAGCCATCTTGGAGCATGCCTTCCTCATGGAAGATACCCGCAAAGCCGACAAAACAGCGATATTCAGTCTGGATAATGTGCTGTTTCAAGCTCCGTTGGTCTTAGCTGGTCAAAGAGTCACGGTTCGATACAACCCGTATGACCTAAGTCGCGTTCAACTCTACTGCGGCAACCAGCGATTTGACGATGCCTATCCTGCCGAGATTCCCGAACATGTTCAGTTTGAATCCAGCCCTGCCCAACCACACTCCATGGAAGAACCGCCCATGGTGATCAGTTACTTAAAAGGCTTAGAACGCCAAGCCCGAGTCGTCGATCCGCTCTCGTATGTGCCTCGGCCTTTGGAGGAACACTAGATGTTCCTCCAACACTTCCAACTCCAGCACCAGCCGTTCGATCGTAGCATTCCCTGTTCGTCGCTGTATCCATCCACGCAGATGGAGGAGGCATTGGCTAGGCTTCTCTATGCCTGCGACCAGCGCAGTCTGGCGGTCCTGACAGGGGACGTAGGGGCCGGAAAATCTACCGCTTTGCGTCTTCTACAGTCTCGGCTCGATCCCAACCGCTATTTGTTTATCTACCTTGCAGACTCCGAATTGACGCCGAAAGCCTTCTACACCTTGGCCCTGCTGCAGATGGGTGTGGCTCAACCACCGTTTCAGCTGACCAAGCTGAAGACGATGTTCAAACGCCTCGCGGAGGAGTTTCACCAAGGCAAGGGGGTGACCTGCGTGCTCGCAGTGGACGAGGCTCAGGATCTCCCGCTATCCATGGCCAAGGAAATCCGCTTCGTAATGAATTTCCGCACCGATTCTTACTCGCCGCTGGCGCTGGTGTTGACCGGCCAGGTAGAGTTTCGGGGACAGCTGCAAACACTGCTGTTTGCACCGGTGCGACGCCGAGTCGAGACTTTTTCCACTTTGGCTGCGTTGAGCGCTCCAGAAACGGCAGCCTATATTGACCACCAAATGACCTGTGCTGGTGCAGTCCATCCGTTGTTTCCGAATGACGTGACGGAGCGCATCCATGACTATGCCAAAGGCATTGCCGCCAGCATCAACACCCTCTGCAAGCGAGCCCTACTTGATGCGGCCACTCGCAACCAGAAGCTCATCGAGCTGGCCAATGTTGATCGAGCAGCGAAAGAACTGTTCTAAGAGAGGAGACTATGATGCGTTGGATTCTTGATGTGACCCCAAACGAAGAATTCCAGTTGCGCTCTTGCGCTGACGGCACCGCGGTTCTGACCATTCATGACGAAACCCATACCTACGAAATCCGGATTCAAGCCGGTGAGGTACTTGAGTACATCGCCGAGTGGCTCATGTTGTACCATTTGGAGCAAACCGTAGAGAAAAGCATTCCCTTCTAGCAAACATTCTGCCCGAAACTCCGGCTGCCAACCCATGTTGGCAGCCATTTCAAAACACCGCCAAATTTCGCGGGACTTCGCCGTCAAAAGGAACCGGTTTTGACACCACGGGAGCTGTCGGTCAAGAACTTGAATTGTCGCAGCTTGCAGCCG
>SLOZ01000282.1 GCA_007132255.1 Limnochordia bacterium
GAAAAAATCAACACCTCAAGGAAGTGATAGAGGAGTCCAGCAAACCAGCTCCACCCACCGATAATCAGCGAAGGAGTGGTCGCCGATGACAGGCGTTGAAATCGATTTTGTTGTCAAAGACAGCTTGGAGGCCCTAGCATTATACGAGAAGGTCTTCGAGTTGGAACGCATTGAGGTTACAAAATACTCCCAAGGCCAGAATGAAGCCATATTTTCGATATACGGTACACGGTTTCACCTGCTTGATGAAAACACCGAGTTTCACTTGGTCGCACCAAAACCTGGCGATCCCAAACCGATGTGGTTCAATGTTATCGTTCCGGACATTCAATCCACTCACCAAAAAGCCCTGGATAACGGCTGTACGGAAATCCAATCCATTACCGAGATCGAGGACTTCGGTGTGGCGAACTCCATGTTCACCGATCCCTTCGGTTATGTGTGGATGCTTCATCAGGTATACCGCGAAGTTAGCTTTGAAGAGCGTTCAAAGATCATGGAAAAGAGGCTGAAGCTCTAACAGCACATTTCGGTGATAGCGACTAACTCCGCACGACAAACAACGCCAGCACTGCAAAGCCGTCCTTTGCAGTGCTGGCGTCTCGTATGAACTTTTTCAAGATCACAAGAGCCTGTCAAGACTCCTGCCAGACCCTTTTTCGGTTTGGACTCTCTCGCTCCATCCTAGGGCGGAGCGTGCTGCTGGGGGGTCAAGCCTAGGTTCTTCGTTCCACCCCAGGAAGCATTGCCTATGAGCACTGCACAAGCCTATTTGGAGTCCCTGCCGGTCGCTCTCGTTCGAACCGATTCACTTAGGCACGTTTTTCGGCAATCACGTAACCCAACGTGACCCAACGACCACGATCCTTTTTCAGTACATCCCAGTCGTCCTCGGCACCCGGGCTGTATCTGCCGAATTCATCCCACCAGCGGTGGGCGTCAGGCGGTTCAGCGGCCTCGATGATACCGAAGCCAACCGACTCGACCAGTGCCCGAGTTGCTTCCAGTGTCGCAAAACACTCGGACCACGGAGCCGGCATATCTCCGGTTGTGACCATGGGTCGAATCTCTTCCGGTATCGGGACAGCTTTGTGCATGGGCTCGGCTAAGGCAAAACGGCCGCCAGATTTGAGCACCCGGTGGATTTCAGCCAGAGCCCGTCGGTAACCGTCATCGCCTTCCATGCCTCGGATCATCTCTAGCGTCGTGGTAGAGATCACCGCATCAAAGGACGCACTAGCCAGCTTGGTGTCCGGCACTCCAACCTTGAGTCCGACAACCCTGTTCGCCACATTGAAGGCGCTCGCGTTTGTTGTGAGCCGCTCGACCGAGTCACCCCAAGGGTCGATGCCAACCACAAAGGCGCCAAATTCTTTGGCCAAAAAACAGGTTTGGTAGCCGCTGTTCGTACCCACATCTAAGACTTTGTCACCGGGCTTTACGGGGATTTTTTCAGCCAGGAACTCGGTTAATTCTAAGGCTCCAGGTCCGCTGGTCTGTGTATACACGTAGCTCAAGTCGCTATACGCAGCGGCTTTTGGGTATCTTCTTTCACTCATCTACGAAAAAAGCCTCCTTTAAAAAGCGGCAATGTATTCGTCAAGCAGGCCTATGACCACCTTGCCATGGCTACAGCGAAAACTGGTTCGTGAACCATAAGACCCACAAAAGCCCCAGAACCGAGACCGTCACGAGCGTATAGTGCACCCTGCCCAGCCAGTTCCAAAAATGGCTGCGCCACGCCAAGAGCGTGAACAGTACCATAACTGCACCCAAGCCAAGCAGTACCCACGGCAGAACATTGATGAAACCCATGAACGCAGGGACAATGCCAAAGACCATATTCGGAACACCATAAGCAGGATCGATATCGGAGAAGACCAGAATGATTCCCGCAAAAAACGCAAGGGCCGTCATGAAGAAAAGAATCGCAGCCCAACGAGCAGTTCCTTGACCCACCGGTCCCGGCCGCGACCGAGTGAAGCGCCTCCGCCTTTTGCGGCGAATGGCCGCGATCAGCCATCCCAGAATACTGATCAGAAGCAACCCAAGGGCAGCCGCACCCAATGCTGCGAGCAGAGAAAGTGTCCCATACCAAGGCGCTGGGGTGAATGTCGCTGTGCCGATACTTAATAGCGGGGTGCCGCTTGGTCCCTCCACAAAAGCAATTCGCCGCACAGGCGGTCGTTCGTTGATCTTCACGTTCTGGTAAACGCCTGGTTCCACTTCCGCAAACTCATGGCTCTCGCCTCCGAGATTGACAAGCAACAAGTCATCCTCGCTGCGCTGAACCCGAATAGCGCCCAGGAGTCCCAGGAATTTCTCGGGCCCGGAGAAATTCATCCGGGTTGGATGGTACTCACCAAGATACGAAGTCAGGCGCTGACCGGCACCGGCGGCCTGCCGGGGAACGGAACGAGGAGCTGTAGGGTACGCTTCATCCATCAGAGCTTGAAACAGCTGCTCCTGCATCTGCAGCACGTCTCCTACGTCACCGCCGCTGGCGGAGATAAAGAATCCGAACTGTTCTTCAGGAACTAAGAATAGGTGCGTATAGTAGAGCATTGTAGCGCCGTTATGAGCCACGACGCGCCGCCCATTCACGGTGCTTTCAAACATCCCCAGAGTCACGCCGTCAAGACTGGGGTGCGATGCATACTGGCGTTGGTGCATGGTCGCCACGGTCTCTTCACTGAGAATTTGGGCCTCGTCATATCTTCCCTGCTGCACCTGCATCAGCATGAACTGAGCCATATCCACAGCAGTTGTACTCATAGCTCCAGCCGGCGACATCGGTATGAACTCGAAGGAGCCTTCATGGTAACGCTCGTCGGAGTACTTATATCCGCGGGCTAAGTCATTAGCCATGGACTCCGGGAGAGGCTGCCGGAATGTGCTGGCCTCCATGTTCAGTGGTGTAAAAATGTGCTCCTCAACGTAGTCAGCGAACTCCTGACCCGATACCCGCTCCACGATGTACCCAGCCAGGGCCGTACCGTAGTTGGAGTACGCGAGCAGCTCTCCAGGCGGCCAGACGCGGGCAGGAAGAAATCGCTGCAATGCCTCACCTAAGGGAGGAGACATGTCTTCGGACAAAAAGAATAAGCCGTCCAGAACATCCTCAAACCCCGGGGTATGGGTCATAAGATGACGAAGCGTGATCGGTTCGGCAGTAGCGCCGGATTTGAGTTGGTCTGGAATCGTGAAGTCCAGGTAAGTATTCACGTCAGCATCCAAGTCTAAGCGCCCCTGCTCAACCAGCTGCAAAACGGCAGTCCACGCCAACACCTTCGATACAGACCCAGGCCGAAAGAGAGTCTGGCCAGGATCCACAGGCAGCGATCTGTCAATATCGGCGTAGCCGTAGCCAGCCGTAAATACCACTTCTCCATCCTTGACAACCGCCACCACAGCGCCGGGAATGTGGTACTCATCCATCTTTTCGGTCATCCTCTGATCGATGAACCCAGCTAGTTCTAGGGGATCGGTTAGGACGCCACTGGCCAGAACGCCAGATCCCAGAAAAAGGGTGCTGGCCAAAACGAATAAAAGCAAACCCACTAAAGAACGGTAACCATAGTTACGCAACTTACGCAATTCCCGCTGTTGATGACAGATGGTCATCGACCCCCTTCTTTCCCATACCAGACGACTATAGAGCTCCCTGCCGAACAA
>SLOZ01000130.1 GCA_007132255.1 Limnochordia bacterium
GCGTTTCTTCAATAAAGGCATTCACAGCCTGCATCAAAGGCGAGAACCAAAGACCGTCGTAAATGAGATCTGCCGCCTTCTGCTCCATGATGGGTTTAAAATGTGCCGTTTCGCGAGGCAGTGTCAGAAATTCCAGTTCTTGATGGGCTTGGATCAAGAGCATAGCTGCCGGGCACTCGTAAATCTCGCGAGACTTGATGCCCACTAAGCGGTTCTCAATATGGTCAATACGGCCCACACCGTGAGCGCCGCCCAGTTCATTGAGCTCGTCAATAATGGCTTTCAGACTCATTTCCTGACCGTTCAACGCCACCGGTTTGCCCTGTTCGAAGGTAACTTCCAGGTGTTCTGGAGTGTCAGGTGCCTCTTCCGGAGACACAGATATGCCGTAGGCTTCTTTGGGAGGTGCCGCCCAAGGGTCTTCCAGGACACCGGCCTCACAGGCCCGTCCCCAGATATTGGCATCAATGGAATACGGGTGATTCACGGTAATAGGAATAGGAATATTGTGCTGCTTCGCGTAGGCAATCTCTTCGTCCCGACTCATACCCCAGTCACGGACGGGAGCCAGAATTTCCATGGTCGGATCCAAAGCGCGGATGCAAACCTCGAACCGCACCTGGTCGTTGCCCTTGCCCGTGCAGCCGTGGGCGATGGCGACCGCCCCTTCTTTGTGGGCTACATCCACCAGCAGCTTCACGATCAAAGGGCGACCGATGGCTGTGGACAGAGGATACTTGCCTTCATACAAGGCGTTGGCCTTGAGGCTGGGTAGAATATAGTCATCGGCCAGTTCCTCTTTGGCGTCAATCATGTAGGCCTTGACAGCACCAACGTCTTCTGCCTTTTTCCGCAGGGCTTCCGGATCTTTATCCTCACCCAGATCAATGCCCACTGCAATGACGTCGTACCCATATTGTTCTTTAATCCACCGGATGGCCACCGATGTATCCAAACCGCCGGAATATGCCAAAACTGCCTTTTTCTTTGCCATTTATCTCCACTCCTTTTTCCTTACTGCCGTGTAACCCAAACAGCAAACCCAGGACTCAACCGCAGACCCATGCCCACTCAAGAATCCCGTTATGGTGTATGTGCACTCTACATCTGGTTACTGCGCTTGGCGCTTCAAAAACGCCGTCATGCAGTGCACCGAACCCCAGGCTTTCAGCAGTTCGCTGAGGTCCACGTCAATCACTTCCACGTGGTGTTTCTCTAATAGAGCCTTGGTATTGGGACAGCCAGCAGCCATCACCACTTTACCGGGAGCCACGGCCACCACATTTACCGCCAACTGCTCCTTGACCTCATAGATGTCCACGGCTTCGATTAACTCGATACCTGTGTCCATCAGCCGTCGAGCAACATCATAACTCAAATGCCACGGGAATGCTAGCATTTTATTGGTGTCCACCATATTCATGTAACCGTCCAGATGGATGCTTCCGTAGGGAATTTCCAAGGTTATAACATTCTCCACGCCCTGGCCTTCCAACTCGGCCTTCACTTGGCGAATACCTTCAGGATTCGCTCGACTGCTGCTCCCGAGAACGACAGTATCTTTGTTCACCCAGAGGCCACAGGCGCCTTCGAAGTATCCACCCCCGTTCACAGTCTTAGCAATGGGAACACCCAGAGCCGTTAAGGTAGCGGCTACTGCTCGCTCTTCACCGCGGCGAGCGGCGATTCCGGGCCGACTCAAAATGGCCCCCTGCGGTGTCATGAACATCAAGTCCCGCATAAACACGGCGTTAGGCCGGTCATGACGCTGATCTTTCACATAATAGACTTCGGCACCGTTACGGCGATAAACATCGGCAAGCTCGTCATGCTGGGCTTGGGCTTTGCCCAAATCCACCGGTGCTCGAAAACGAAATTCTCGATAATTGCTTTCATTCACTCCACTCAGCTCAGCGCCGGGACGATGTAGGAGTACGGCCTGCAGAGGATCGACTTCCGAGGAACTGCCCCAGTCTCCCCACAATTGCGGCATTTCGTCAACAAAATTGGTCTCTTCTGGGAACCAACGTTCCCCTTGAACAACTACTGGCACGGGCGGGCCTCCATTTCCGTTCATCGTAAGGTAGGGTCTAATGATGCAGTACCTTTTCTAAGAAATCCTGACCACGTTGGGTCGTAGGTGCTGAGAAAAACTCTTTTGGCGGCGCTTGTTCCACCACTTTGGAATCGGCCATGAACACCACTTGGCTGCAGATTTCTCTGGCAAATCCCATCTCGTGCGTGACCACGACCATGGTCATGCCGGTCTCGGCCAACTTGCGAATGGCATCCAAGACTTCCTTAATCATTTCGGGGTCCAACGCCGATGTGGGTTCATCGAACAACATTACTTTCGGATCCATCGCCAGAGCTCTGGCGATAGCCACGCGCTGCTGCTGACCACCGGAGAGTTGATTGGGATGGGCTGCGAATTTGTCATCCAATCCCAGACTAGCCAGCAGTTCCTTCGCCTTCTCGCGAGCTGCGGCCTTCTTCGTACCCTTGACGTGCATCGGTGCCACCGCCACATTGTCCACGGCATTCAAATGCGGGTATAAATTAAAGGATTGAAACACGAACCCAATACCAGCGCGAATCTGGTTGACCTTGGCTTTCTTGGCGTGAACCGATACACCGTCCACAAGGATAGCGCCGGAGTCAATACCCTCAAGGGCATTGATTGTGCGAATCAGCGTACTCTTACCGGCGCCGCTGGGCCCGATGAGTGCGAACACTTGGCCCTTAGGAACCTGCACATCGACATCTTTCAAAACTTCAAAGGAACCGAAGGACTTATTGACCGTTTGTACAGAGATCATTGCTTCCATTTATTCCACCACCTGGTACTTGCGCTCCAGGTAACGAACTCCCTGGGATAGAGCAAACGTAATCACGAAATACACTAAGGCGACAAATGTCCAAACTTCCAAGGAACGGAACGTCGTCGCCACCAAATTCTTGCCTACTAATGTCAGATCCACCACCGAAATCGTCGACACCAAAGATGAGTCCTTGATCAAGATAATGAACTGCGCCGCCATGGGTGGTAGGATTTTGCGGAAGGCCTGCGGGAGAATAACAAGCCGCATGGCTTGGATATACGACATGCCCGACGAGCGGGCTGCTTCCATTTGACCTTTGGGAACGGCTTGGATCCCGGCCCGCACCACTTCAGCAATGAAGGCTGACGAGAACACTGCCAAACCCCAGATGGCCGCCCAATAGGAACCTAACCGTAAGAATCGGCCCAAAACGAAGAAAATCCAAATCAACAAGACCAGCAGGGGAACACCCCGGATAAATTCAACATAAAAGCCAGCAAAGAACCGAATTACCGAATTGCGGCTGATCCGCCCGAGGCCGATCAATATCCCGATGGGTATGCTTATCAGCAGCGCCACCAGGGATATCTGGAGTGTCATCAAAAGGCCGCTGTACATCTGCGGCCAATAGCGCGGGATGACACTCCAGTTCATTGTATATCCCATTGGTTTTCACACCCTATTCCATCAGGTCCATCCAATCGGTGGATTGGAACCATTTGATCTTCGAAGCTTGTTCTGCAACACTTCCGACATAGGAATACAAGAAGGAGTTGATCCAATGGACAGCAGCAAAATCGTTATGTGGTACGGCGATTCCAAGGTTTTCACTGGAAA
>SLOZ01000474.1 GCA_007132255.1 Limnochordia bacterium
AAGCTGAATCACCAGCAAGATTCCTCCAGGACGTGGTCATTCTGCCGGAAAACTCTACCCAAGAACACAACAAGGTGGCACCATGATTCGGTACCACCTCTTCGCAAAGGTCACGATCTCAAGCCGTTGGTCACACACCACTTCAGCAGCTGGGAAACCATCTTTATGCCATGATCCTCTGAGACCACAACAGCAGTCCTAGACGATTTCATGGTTCCTCCTGGCAAGGTTCACCCATAAAACCATCAACGGGCCGTGGCAAAGCTCATGAGTTCTCGTAGAGCTGACGGATTTTCTTCAGGGTCGCTTTTCGACGTTCTGGATCGCTGTCTAAAACATTTGGTTTCGAAATTACAGGAGCTTCTTCGTCAACATACGGAGAGATGGGAGTTTCGAACAACATCCATGAAGCAAGGAAGTCTCGCAGCTCGCGGACCTTGTGCTGCCAAGCCGGTTCTTTGTACAGATTCGTCAGTTCATAGGGATCGGCTTCGAGATCGAACAACATGCAGTCTGCTTGTGTCTCAGCGAGCAGCAGCTTATATCTTTGATCCCGAACCATGTATTCGCGCCCAAAACGGTTCTCCGTTACAACATAGTCCCGGGAGCTTTCTTCACTCCGTAGATCCAATCCCTGCATATAGCTTCCCGGGTCAAATCCCGCCGCAGCTAGAATCGTCGGTGCAACATCGACGTTGCTGACCAGTCTGTCGTCCCGCCGAGAATCGTTCGATTCAGGGTACTTGATAATCAATGGCACCCGCACCAGCGGTTCGTACATGTGGTTGTTCTTCAGGAGCATGTGATGATAACCCATGTAATCCCCATGGTCGCTTGTAAACACGATCATTGTGTTATCATAGATGCCCTTGTCCTTCAACACGGAAACAATGCGCCCTACCTGATAGTCTATCTGTGAAATAGTGGCATAATAAAAAGCCATCACCCTTCTCAAAGATTCTTCATTTAACAAACGATTCTCGAAGTAACCTTTGCTTTTCGCCTGATCAGCGGCTAAACAATGTTCCGTCCAGCCAGCAAGCAACTGCAGGGCGTCAGGATCGTACATTCGACTCCACGGAGCCGGTGGATCAAATGGATGATGGGGCTTGATGAATCCTACCATCATACAATGGCCTTCTTCAGTCCAAGTTTGAAGTGTTTCCACAGCCCGATCCGCTATCCAAGTGGTTGAGTGATCCTTTTCGGCGAGTCCTGACTCCATGGCACCAAATGTCTCCCAATACTCACTGGGAGCCTGTTCCCGGAACTCGAACTCTTGGTCAGTCAGATCAGTCTTATCAACGAGACCCTTGCCCAGAAGGTACCGATGGTAATCGTCATCGAAGCGCCCTGGGCCATTTTGCTCGGCCAGCTCCATGTCGGAGAATCCCACATCCAAATAGGTCGGCGTAAAGTGCATTTTGCCAACGGCTTTCGTGGAATAACCATTGGCGCGTAGAACACTGGGGAAGGTTTCCAAACCTGGCACCAGCGTGCTGTGGTTCGTCCATCCAAGATGCTGGTGGCCATAGGTTCCGGATAACAACGAATACCTTGACGGAGTGCATACTGGATACGAGCAGAAACTATTGGTATACACAGCGCTATCTTCCGCCAACCGATCAATATTCGGCGTTTTTACGTCTTGGTTACCCAGCAATCCCAGACAGTCATAGCGGTGTTGATCCACATGGAGCACCAATATGTTCGGGTTCATGAACGTCCCTCTCCCTTTTGAATGGTTGAAATCAAGTTCGCTGGACAAAACAGAGCTCGTGGAACTGAGCTCTGTTTTGTCGGGGTGTGCTTTCTCATCAATTGTTATTGAAAGTCCAAGGCTTCTTTTTTGAGTCGTTCGAGTTCCTTCGTTAGTGATTCCCTTACAGCTGCATAGTCGGGATCATCATAGACATTACGCAGTTCCTGCGGGTCGTTCTCAAGATCGAATAACTCCCATTCTTTCGGTGTCGAAACATCGACGCTGCCGCTTGTCCCCATGGCTTCGCCGTAGTAATAGATCAACTTGTGCTCATGCGTTCGCACACCATAGTGCGCGGCCACATTGTGATGGCTCAAATGCATCCAATAGCGGTAGTACATGGATGTTCGCCAACCAGCAGGAGTTTCACCGCACAGTATGGGCCGCAGAGAATGACCCTGCATATCCTGGGGAGCCGCAATTCCTGCATAGTCTAGGAACGTCTTCCCAAAATCTAGGTTGAGGACCATCGTATCGCTGAAGCTGCCAGCCGGAATTTCTTTGGGATATTGGACAACCAGCGGCATTCTCAATGATTCCTCATACATAAAGCGCTTGTCATACCAACCATGATCACCCAAGAAGAAGCCCTGATCTGATGTGTAGATAACAATGGTGTCCTCCGTCAGATTGTTTTCATCAAGATAGTCTAGAACCCGGCCCACATTATCATCAATAGCAGCCACACAGCGCAGATAATCCTTGATATACCTTTGGTACAGCCACTCCACGACAGCTTTGTGATCCGTGAAGGTCACCGGCTCACCATCAATGGGGCAGAGCGAAAAATCGGTCAAATCCTCCGGGACATGGATGAAGTCCGTGGGTTCATGGCCTTCCGGTGTTTTTAGTTTCAAGTCCCGGTAGAAGAAGTCTGACGAGACGCGCATTTTCGCTCGCTTGGCGGCTTCTGAGCGATGACTGTAATCATCATGGAGTGTGTCCGGCAGTGGAATATCTTCGCCCTCATATAGGTGCATGTGTTTGTCGTCCGGTTCCCACCAGCGGTGGGGTGCTTTGTGATGGCACATCAGCATGAAGGGCCGTTCTTGGTCTCTTTGGTCCAACCACTGCAGACTCAAATCAGTCACAATATCTGTCACATAGCCCTCATACACTTTCTCGCCATCGCTGCTGAGCATCAATGGATCGTGGTAATCGCCTTGCCCAGGCAAGACCACCCAATGGTCAAACCCCGTTGGTGAACTGTTGCCACCCTCGCCCAAATGCCATTTTCCGAAAATGGCTGTCTGATAGCCATTCCGCTGCAAGATCTTAGGCACTGTCTCCTGCCGTCCGTCAAACCGGTCGGCTAATGTTCTAACTCCATTCAGGTGCGTGTGTTTGCCCGTAAGGATTACCGCCCGGCTCGGGGCGCAGATAGAATTCGTGCAGAAGCAGTTGTCCAAGCGTGCGCCGTTGTGGGCTATGCGATCAATGTTAGGCGTTTCGTTAATTCGACTACCGTAGCAGCTCATGGCATGGGCAGCATGATCATCCGACATAATGAACACAATATTTGGTTGTGGCAAAATATCTCCATCTCCTTCCAAACGAATAGAACCAATGTTTTAGTCACGCATAGGGATCCGCTGCATCGCGTAATCCATCACCGACGAAATTGAAAGCCAAAATAGACAGAATGACAAAGCTCACCGGTATAACAACCCATGGATGGTCCAACAGAACACGCACGTTTTGAGCTTCTTCCATCAGAACTCCCCAGCTCGTCATGGGAGGGCGAATACCGATTCCAAGAAAACTGAGCAGCGTTTCACCGATGATCATGTTGGGAATAGCCAGAGTCGCCATCACCAAGATATGGGTAAAGACTAGACCTAAACTTGCGTTGTACAGTCGGTAGGTAAACGAAACGGCGGAAACGACTGAGGCAAG
>SLOZ01000484.1 GCA_007132255.1 Limnochordia bacterium
AGATAAAGCCCCAGACTCATCCCCCAAGCCGGCACCACAATGGCCAGGTAGTTATCCACCCAACCCAAACGAGCCATGATTAGATAGTTGGGAATCGCCGTTACCTGTGGAGCGAACATAAGCGATAGGACAATAATGGCAAAGAAGAAATTGGACCCCGGAAACCGATGTTGGCTCAGGGCATAAGCAGCCATGGATGCAAGCAGTACGTGACCACCAGTTCCCAACACCGTAATGATAGCAGTGTTGAATGCATAGCGGCTGAACGGAACCCAAGAATTGCTCATCAGAATAAACAGATCGCGGAAGTTGTCCAATGTCGGGTTGCGCACAAAGAACTGCGGTGGGAACAAAAACAGCTCATTCATGGGTTTAAAGGCGTTGCTGATGGTGTAGATCAAGGGCAGCGACATGAACGCCGCGGCCAAAACAAGCAGAAGCATTAATAGGGCATCGCCTTCGACGGACCGATTTAGTTTTCCGCTGCGCAGACGCATGGGACAACCTCCTAACAGATCATGAATTGACTGTGGCTCGTTGGGCGAATCGGTGACTATTCAGGTGTAACTCCCTGATATCAACCCCAGTTGCGGAGCCAGCGTTGGATTAAGCGCTGGGCTAACACCATGGCTGTGAACAGTACGGTCGCAATGGTAGCTGCATAACCCATTTCGAAACGAACATTGCCGTAATCGATAAGGTGGGTCACCACGGTTCGAGCTGCGTAGTCCGTGCTGGGGAAACCAGCTAAAGCAATGGCGTGCTGACTGGCCGCAAACGCCTGTGTTATAGAAATGACGGCTCCGAACATTAACTGCGGTTTCATGGACGGCAGCGTAATGAACCACAGTTCCTGCCAGCGATTGCGAATGCCGTCGATCGCACCAGCCTCGTAGAGATTGCGATCCACACCCTGCAGTCCAGCAATGAAGACCAGAAAGCTGGTTCCCAGGCTGAGCCATAATACAACCAGCATAATGATGGGGAGCATGAAGCGCGGATCCTGCAGCCACTGAATGGGCTCGGAGAGGAAACCAAAGCGCAGCAGAAACCCATTGACGTAGCCGTATGTGTCACCGCTGAAGATGATCGTCCAGATCAAGAATACATTACCCGAGATCGACGGTGCGTAGAACAGTAGCGTCAAGAATGCCCGAATTTTTGGCCGGAGTTCGTTGATGAGCCAAGCAAAGATCAGGCACGCGCCATAACTCAAGGGCCCAGTGACAAAGGCATAGACCAACGTATTCTTCACGGCGATCAGGAACACATCGTCCAATAGAAACAAACGAATGTAGTTCTGCCAGCCGATCCAAACAGGCGGTTCCAACATGTTGTAGTGGGTGAAACTCAGAGCAATGGAAATCAACACTGGAACTACAACAAAGGTCCCAAAGATAAGTCCAAAGGGGGCCAAGAACAGATAGGCCACCTTGGCAGCGCGTAGTTCGCGGACGAAATTCTGCCAGCGCCGCCGGAACGGGTTTGTGATGGCTTCGGACATATGGGTTGTACTCATTCGGCAGCCTCCCTTCAACAGGCCTGTTGAGCAATCGTTGTCATTGCGACAATGCAGTGCGCAAAGCTCACTGGCCAGCTTCGTCCAGCGATTGTCTGGACAGACGCCCAGGTTCCAAGCGGTAGAGCTCCATTACTTCTTCCAACTTGGTCTCGAGACCGAACTCACTGCGCTTGACGGCAATTTCTTCATTCATGATCCGCACGTAGTCGAGGATGGTCTTACGCGGCTCTTCCTTCAATAGAACCACACGCCGGAAGGCGTTTTCCAGATGACGTCCAATCATGTAACCGCCAGGGACTTCCTGCACACCCCGGACATACTGCCATTGCTCCATCAAAATGTCTCGCTCGCTGACTGTCCAAGGCAGACTGGCCATGGCATGGATGTTGGCTGTGGGGTAACGGGCAGCGGGCCCTAGGAGACTTTCCAATTCTCGCCCGAAGCGGACTTGTGTGTCGTCACGCACCCACCAACGCAGAAACTCCCAAGCCGCATCTTTGTCATCGGCATGACTCATGATCATGGCGGCCGCTCCAGCACCTAAGTCCACGGCGCCGCCGGGCAGCGAGCGGTCCAATGTGCCATCCTCTTGTTCGGTGCCGGGTACCAATGTGAATCCCCAACGACCGCGAATCTCAGGTGCGAAAACTGACAGGTAGTTGTACAATGGATAGGATGCCATGACCACAGGGACTTCGCCGATGCGGAAACGATTGGCCGCATCATACTGCAGGGGCAAGTTGTACAGTTCATACAGATCGGTCCACAGCCGGAAAGCTTCAATCGCCACTTCAGAATCAATCTGTACCGAGACACCGTCGAGGTTATACAAGCTGCCCCCACTCTGGTACAGGAATGTCAGAAAGGACGTAACTGCTTGATGGGAGGCCAAGCTGCCAGCTCCGGCTGTGGCGACACCGATGTCTCCGGAGCCAGCCTGCCGAGCCCGTTGATCTGTGACCGGCATACCAAAGTTCATGTTTTCCTTTTGCAGATCAGGGATGAGATTCATGACATCGTCCCATGTCTGGGGGATCTCTAGACTTAGTTCCTCTAGAATGTCCAAACGATAAAACAGCATGGGAAATGGCTGCTGTTCTGGAAGCGCGAAGACCTGGTTTCGGAACGTGAATGGTACGAAGGCGCTGGGCATGAACCATTGACTGACTTCGTCAAAACCAGGGAATTGCGTCAGATCCACCACAGCACTGCGCAGGGCAAAGTTGATTGGATCGGAAGCCGGAACGCCCAGGGCCACGTCAGGACCCAATCCAGCAAGAGTTGCTGGGAGGAGCACACCCATGTTCACTAACTGCAGATTGACAAGAATGCCAGTTTCAGCCGTGAAGGTGTCTTCTATCATTTCTTTCAACGCCGTGGCTTGGTCGCGGCCCGTGGATATCCAGACCGTGATCGGCTCTTGATCATGATCATCGTGGACATCGCCGACCAGGCCATAGTCCACAAAGAATGAGGATACGAACGAACGGACTTCGTGCAGTGCCATCTGCGCCGCCGTGGCTTGGGCCGTTGGCAGCGGTTGGTCTGGAGACGCCACATGGATGTAGTCAATCTGCAGTGGCTGCTCCCGGGTATCGATAATCCAGGCACCGAGGGAGGCAATGTTGTCTCGATAGGCACCCAAGCGGTTCGGTATCGTGTGTGGTCGGCGCGATAGATCGTTCAATTGCCGGGCCAAATTCCGCAGTAAGGCTACGTTGCCAGCCCGTTGGCCAGTATATTCTTCCAGCTCATCGGCGAGCTCCGTGATTAGGTCTGCCTGCACACCGAGGTTCTCGATAACGCCTGGGATGCGGCGATCCAATTGGTAGTCCCGCAGTGTATCAGGGTTGGCCGAGGTGATCATTAAGATCTTGCGGTACATGTCATTGAGTTCGAATAATGACTCCTCAGCCCGGCGAAGCATGTCCGAGATGGGACCCAAAACCACTTCTAGACGCAGTGTATGGGTGCCTTCGGTGAAGTGAAACAAGTACGGTTCCCCACTGTCGGGGTCGCCGAGTGAATGCATCTGGTATTGGTTAGCGAAGGCGAACGATATCACATCGACTTCAGCAAAGGGGATTTCGCCATTAATATATAACCGACGATTGGAGAACGAACC
>SLOZ01000329.1 GCA_007132255.1 Limnochordia bacterium
ACCAGCCGGGCTGATAGTCGAGCGGCCAAACTAAATTCCATTGCCGTGGCCTGCAAAGCTGTTCAGTGAAGGGAGGTCATCATGTACCGACTGTTGATATTGAACCCCGGGTCAACCAGCACGAAAGTGGCGATCTTCCAAGATGACCAGTGTGAAATCAAGGTGACAGTAAAGCATGACACTGCAGAACTCAGTGGTTTTGCTAACATCATGGAACAACTGACCTATCGCAAAACCATGGTGGATCAATGGCTTAAAGACGAAGGAGCTCTCGAGCAGCCTTTCCACGGCATCATGGCCCGCGGCGGCCTTCTGCAGCCCATACCCAGTGGAACGTATCCTTTAAATGCTTCTTTGCTCGAGGATTTGCGTCACTGCGTCTATGGCACCCATGCTTCAAACCTGGCAGCTATCATCGCTGATGCGTACAGCCGCCAGTGGAATGTACCAGCATTTGTCACCGACCCCGTCGTCGTTGATGAGATGGAGCCGCAGGCCCGCCTGAGCGGAACACCGGGAATCTCTCGGCGCAGCATCTTCCATGCCCTTAATCAAAAGGCCATGGCTCGCCGAGCTGCCCAACAGTTAGGCAAGGCGTATGATCAATGCAATTTGATTATCGTGCACATGGGAGGTGGTATTTCCGTGGGTACTCACCGCCGGGGGCAGGTCATTGATGTCAACAACGCTCTTGATGGAGAAGGACCGATGTCTCCGGAGCGCAGCGGCACATTGCCGGTGACTGCCTTAGTGCGCCATATCTTTGCAGGCGGTGTTTCTCGCCGTGATCTCTACAAATCATTGGTGGGAAGTGGGGGATTGGTGGCCCACACAGGCACCAACGACGGCCGTGAGTTAGAGCGCCGAGCAAACTTGGGTGAGGAGAAAGCCAAAACTCTGCTGGCTGTCATGGCTTACCAAACGGCCAAAGAAATCGGGCGGGCCGCCATGGCGTTGAAAGGCCACTGCGACGCCGTGGTATTGACCGGCGGCCTTGCGTACTCACAGCTGATCTGTGATGCGATCCTGCAGTACTCGCAGTGGATCGCGCCGCATATCGTTCTGCCCGGTGAACACGAACTCGAGGCCCTCGCTGAAGCCGGATGGCGTGTTTTATCAGGAACCGAGGCGCCTCGTGAATATCCTTCTGGGAGGTTAATGAAATGCCTAAAGGTCAAGTAATCATTGATTCACAGCGCTGCAAGGGATGCCGCTTATGTGTGCAGACCTGCCCCCATGGAGTCTTAGAATTAGGAAAACCTATCAATGCGAAGGGGTTTCATGCCGTCACTGCGGTGGCACCCGAAAAATGCACAGGCTGTACCTTGTGTGCGACAATGTGCCCTGATGTTGTGATTACCGTGGAACGAGCCTGAAAGGAGTGACGACCAGTGGCAAAGATATTGATGAAAGGCAATGAAGCTATCGCCGAAGGAGCTATTCGAGCAGGCTGTAAGGCGTTTTTCGGCTACCCCATTACACCTCAAAACGAGATTCCTGCGTATATGGCGCAGCATTTGCCAGAACATGAAGGAGTGTTTCTTCAGGCCGAAAGCGAAGTCGCAGCCATCAACATGGTGTACGGTGCGGCCGGAGCTGGCGCCCGTGTGATGACATCATCATCGAGTCCCGGGATCAGTCTCAAAGCGGAGGGTATGTCCTATATTGCAGGAGCTGAACTGCCCTGCGTTATTGTGAACATCGTTCGCTGCGGACCGGGTCTAGGCGGGATTCACCCAGCACAGGGGGACTACTTCCAAGCTGTCAAAGGCGGCGGCCATGGGGACTATCGTTTAATTGTTCTAACGCCTGGGTCGGTCCAGGAGATGGCTGATATGGCCCGCGAAGCGTTTTATCTAGCGGAAAAATGGAATAATCCCGTCATGATCATGGGCGACGGAATCCTCGGCCAAATGATGGAGCCCGTGGAGTTTGCCAATGGACCGCTGCCGCCCGTGGATAAACCCTGGGCGACTACAGGTGCCGTAGGGCGGCCAAGAAACCTCATTAACACCTTGGACATTATGCCCGAATCCTTCGAAAAGAAAAATTTCGCGCTGACGGAGAAATATCAACGAATCTCTGAAGCCGAGATGCAGTGGGAGGCAACAAATACTGAGGATGCTGATCTTGTCATCGCGGCCTACGGAATCGTGGCCCGAGTGGCAAAGACGGCACTGCAGATGGCTAGGGACCGTGGACTGAAGGTGGGGCTGATTCGACCAAAGACAGTATTTCCGTTCCCGAATCCTCCCTTTGAGAGCGCTGCATCCCGTAATATACCACTGTTGGTCGTGGAGTTGAGTGCCGGTCAAATGGTGGAGGATGTCCGTCTAGCCGTCAACGGGCGGGTTCCGGTGCATTTCCAAAACCGCATGGGTGGTATGGTCCCGGGTCCCCAGGAGATCCTAGATCGAATCCTAGAGCTTATGGATCAAGGAGGTGGGCAACTGTGAAGACTGTATTCCAACGGCCTAGGGCCCTCACAGACAAGCCTTTTCATTACTGCCCGGGCTGCACACATGGGATTATTCACCGCTTGGTGGCAGAAGCCATCGATGATCATGACATCATTGAGAACACCGTAGGCGTGGCTAGCGTCGGTTGTTCTGTGTTTGCTTACGAATACTTGAATTGTGATATGCAGCAATCAGCCCATGGCCGCGCCCCTGCGGTGGCCACTGGAATCAAACGTGTGCTTCCAGATCGCATGGTCTTCACCTACCAAGGAGACGGCGATCTGGCATCCATCGGAATCGGGGAGATTATTCATGCCGCAGCGCGCAGTGAAAACATCACGGTCATATTCGTCAATAACGCCATCTATGGCATGACCAGTGGGCAGATGGCTCCCACAAGCCTCCTGGGCCAAAAGACAGCCACGTCTCCGCTGGGTCGCTGTGTAGAAACCAATGGCTACCCCATCAGAATGTCGGAAATGCTGGCGACTCTTCCGGGAGCCTCCTATATAGCCCGCGTATCAACCCATGATGCCAAGCATGTTCTGCAGGCGAAAAAAGCTATCTTTAAGGCTTTCGATGTGCAGAAGAAACAGCAGGGATTTGCCATGGTTGAGGTCCTGTCGACATGTCCTGTAAACTGGGGGATGGAGCCGAATGAAGCTTTGACCTGGGTCAAAGACAACATGGTTCCTTACTATCCTTTGGGTGAGTTACGCACACCGGCTAAGGAGGGTGAGCTGAATGCATGAGTTGTTGGTAGCTGGATTCGGCGGTCAGGGTGTTCTCGTGTTAGGGCAGCTGTTAGCTACGGCGGGAATGTTGGAGCAAAAGGAGGTTACATGGTTCCCGTCGTACGGTCCAGAGCAGCGTGGAGGAACGTGCAACTGTTCTGTGGTGGTCAGTGACCATGAGATTGGCTCACCCATTGTGAACCAGCCAGATACGGCTATTGTCATGAATCTACCGTCGTTAGAACGCTTCGCAGCCAGTGTTAAGCCCGGCGGTCTGTTGATCTACAATTCTTCGTTGATTGAACCGCAGCAATCACGCGATAACGTTCGCTTGATTGCAGTCCCTGCCACCGATGTTGCCGATGAACTAGGTAACTCTCGGATCGCGAATTTGGTGGCTTTAGGAGCGTTCATCGAAGCCACCCAGTTGGTTTCTCTGAAGTCAATCGAAGA
>SLOZ01000047.1 GCA_007132255.1 Limnochordia bacterium
CCCGATCATATTCGCTTCCTGCACACCGACGTTAATCACGCGCTCGGGGTACTGCTGCTGGACTGCGGCGGTACCATCGGAGTTCATGAGGTCGGCATTGAGGGCCATGATCCGAGAATCCTTGGCAAAGAGGGCCAGCATGGTCTCGGTGTAGGCATCCTTCATCGTCTTAACATCCTGTTCAGCTTTCCAAGCCATGATCCGCCCCCCTTTCCCGAACTAACTGCGCCACAGCCTCGTCCATTTGCTCTTTCGTGAAGCGCATATGATGGTTCAAGGCGACGCCTTCAGCGAAACTGCAGCCCTTGCCTTTGATGGTGTGCAGTACAATGACCGAACTGCGCCCCTTGGCATCCTTGGCTGTGTCAATGGCTGCAGCAATAGCTGCCAGGTCATGGCCATCCACATCTTGGGCATGCCAGCCGAACTCTTCCCATTTGGCCTTAAGATCTCCCAGTGGGTTGATGTCGTCAATGTAGCCGTCCAGCTGCTGTTTATTGTAATCGATGAAAACCACCAAATTTTCCAGTTTGGCGTTGCCGCCGTAGAGTACAGCTTCCCAGATCTGCCCTTCTTGGCACTCGCCATCACCCAACACCACATAGACGGTGTTGTCTTTTTGGTCCAGTGCAAACGCTGTAGCCAGGCCCAGACCCACCGATAAGCCTTGACCCAACGAACCGGTGGACACGTCAATCCCCGGCGTTAGGTTGCGGTCAGCATGACTGGGCAGCTTGGTTCCACCTTGATTGAGCGTCTTGAGCATTTCCAAAGGAAAAAAGCCTTTCAGTGCTAGGGCTGCATAAAGCGATGGCCCGGCATGGCCCTTGGAAAACACAAGCCAATCCCGTTCTTCCCAATGGGGATTGCTGGGATCGACCTGCATCGCCGATCCGTAAAGCACAGCCAATAGTTCCACCACAGACAGGGCTCCGCCAATGTGACCAAAGCCCAAATGACCCAGTTCAAGCATGGTTTCGCGGCGAATAGCAAAAGCAAAATCGTCCAGTTCACGCAAAGTAGATGCTAACAAAACACCCGTCACCTCGTTTCCGAAATTCTTCATGGCACAGTTTTCCTTGGGATTCGGCGTTGCCGGAAGCTGCTCTCGAAAGATCAGCCCCACCACCTTGTCCGGTGGCGCTCCCATGATAACAGCGATGTATGTATACTTATGAGTAACCATAAAAAGTCCCTGCAAATTTCCCGAGCAAACGATATTTTTCCACTGCCGGGGAGGCAGCACACCAAACAACACTGACGTCAGCTCTGCGAAAACAAAATCCCCTGCAAAATGACGCCATGGCAGGGGATTGGGAACAGAGTATCCGTGACGAGAATCCTACGATCACCGGACTGGCAGACGATGACTCACCCGTGAGTACGGTTCAGTCCGTCGGCTGCCGAAGGCGCTGTTCTAGTTCCAAGAACTCCTGGGCCGAGTGCACGGTAAAATCTGCTACTTCTAACTCCGTAGCCGGCAGCGTGGCGTAACGTTCGTTCCAATGAAACCAGACTGTTGTCATGCCTAATGCCTTGGCCCCGGCGATATCGCGCTCTAAGTTGTTGCCGCACATGACAGCTTCCTGTGGTTTCACTCGCAGTTGCTGCAGTACGTGTTCGAACATGCGGCGATCCGGCTTGCTTGTCTGCAGTTCTTCGGAGATGGCGAAGGCACTGAACAAGTCATAGAGGCCGTGTTGGGTCAGAACATTTCTGTACGTTCCTGGCCGCGTGTCGGCCACCAACGCCAGCGTGCAGCCGCGCTGTTTCAACTTCTGAAGCGCGTCTTTCATGCCCGGGAAAAGTTGAGCTTCCAAGGTTGTGGCACAATCGTCTTTGACTTCGGTTTCTTCCTGCATAATCGTATCTCCTAAATCAAAACACCATAGTTTGATGGGGTTCATTCCTTATCCTCCATTCCCCGGGTAGTGGTTGTCTGCCGCATCCTCGCAAGCTGATCACCAAGGCGCCAAGGGCCTGAGGGCTCTCGCGAGCCCCCAAGCCATACCTCCAATGCACAGGTTACTAGTTCCGGAAGAACAACAGCTGCGGAATGTACATCGCCCTGCTTTCGTTATAGATCCGATCTCGTGTCAGGGGCATCACATTGCCCAGCTCATCACTGGCCACCATCAAAGCCGGTAGTTCACCGACGATGCCAATAACATACATGTTGTCTTTGTGGAACTGAATAACTTCCTCAAAGATTTCCTGGCGTTCTTGAATGGTGAAGGCACTGCGAGCTTGGCTCAGCAGTCCATGAATGCGCTGTACCTCGGCTGGGGGCTCTTCGCCTTCAGCTCCGGTGGTCTCAAACCACTTCTGCCAGAACGGGGCATGCTGCCAAACAACCGGCATGGTTTCGCGAATGTCCGGTCTGGAGAAACCCCAGCTCCAGATGGAAAGATCAAACTCGCCAGAGCCTTGAACTCGCTCATAGAATAGGGACCGTTCCGGAGTGTTGATGTGCAGACGCACGCCGACGTCGCCCCAGTACGCTGCGATGAGCTCGAGTCCTTCGGCATCGTTGCCGTCAGAGTTCTCAGCATAAATCTCCAGAGGTCGTCCATCGGGGAACTGACGAATGCCGCCAGGGCCCCTGGTCAGGCCGATTTCGTCCAGGATTTCATTGGCCAGTTCTGGATCATACTGGGCATAGTGCTTGGCCCAATCTTCGTCCCAGAAAAAGCCACTCTGCGAAAATACAGCCTGCTGCGGAGTTCCTAAACCCAAGTACAGGAGCTCGTTGATTTCTTCCCGGTCAATGGCCACGGACATGGCCTGTTTGAAGCGGGGGCTGCTGAACACGTCCCGCTTCACTGGATCCTTGTGGTTGAGATTGAAGTGCAGAGCAAAGTTGGCACCCGTAGCATCTGGTGTCATCGTGATCACCGAGTAGTTGCCCCGCTCTGCGTTCTGCATTAGAACCGGGTAATCGGCCAGACCGACGTGGCGGGCCTGCAGTGTGATATCCCCTGCCATGATCTTCATGAGCATCAGCTCGGGATCCGTTACGTTTTCATTGACATAGCGGTTGATGTAGGGAAGCTGGTTTCCTGCGGAGTCCACTTTCCAGTAATACGGATTGCGCTCAAAGGTGTATGCTTCTGACGATGGATGGTTGATGGGATACCAAGCCCAGATCACCGGCCGTTCATGGGTGGTCTGCGGGATCTGGTATTTGTCGTTGAGCAAGCGTGACCAGTCCGTGTATCCCGCTTCTTCCACGCGCTGTTGTACTTCTTCCAGCGGTGTGTACTTGGGATATAATTGCGCCAGATAGTGGCTAGGAGCTAGAAAGTCGCCACGGCCTTCCATAGCTACCGCTTCCAAGAAGGTAGGATGCGGGCTGGAGAAGGTAATGGACCAGGTATAGTCGTCGATGAGTTCCACCACTGGTTTTTCGCCATCCACAATGAACTCCTGACGATGCACATGGTACATGTCTTCGTCCAATTTCATGTCCCACCAAAAGATGGAATCATGAGCCGTTACGGGTTCACCATCGGACCAGCGCATGCCTTCCCGCATATGGAAAACAAATGTCCGGCCATCATTGGTGATCTCATAGGCTTTCGGAACGTTAGGTTGGATTTCTCCGTTGATGTCGACGTACACCCACTGTTCCCTCAGTTCTTGCCG
>SLOZ01000145.1 GCA_007132255.1 Limnochordia bacterium
AAGCCAGTGCCCAGTACGCCAGCATCGCGTCGCTCAAGGCTGCTCTCTTTGCCCGCAGTGAAGAAACCGAGGCTCACTGCCAGAGAATGGCCGACATGGCTGGTAAGGTCGGTATCGAGTTGGGGCTGCCACCGGAGCAGCAAGGCGATCTGCACCTGCTCTGTCAGTTACATGATATCGGGAAGATCGGCATCGATGATTCCATCTTGAAAAAACCCGGAAAACTGACTCCCGATGAGTGGGCTCGCATGCAGGAACATCCTGCCATTGGGGCTCGCATTGCCGCTGCGCTTCCCGAAATCACGAGTATCGCCCAGGCCATCGAAGCCCACCACGAACGTTGGGATGGTCTCGGCTACCCAAACGGCCTCCAAGGTACTGACATTCCCATACTGGCTAGGATCTTAGCGGTCATTGATGCCTTTGATGCCATGACACATCAGCGGATTTACAGAAACGCTCTCCGCGAAGACCAGGCTGTGAACGAACTGGTAAAAAACTCTGGAACGCAGTTCGATCCCGCAGTGGTCGCCGTTTTTCTGCAAGACGTCCTATTCTACGATCCCCAGCAAACTCTTCAGGGAAAAAAACAAGACCGCAACGCCTAAACAAAAGAGCCAAGTCTACTGACCCGAGAGGTCAAAGACTTGGCTCTTTTAATCGATCGTAGGTGGTCAGGATACCGTCACTTATGCCTCAGCTGCCTTCTGGGACCGCCTTTCTAACAAACCAGCAGCGCCGCTGCCAACTCCGGATCGAACTGGGAACCGGCACAGCGTCGGAGCTCAGCGCTGGCCACTTCTGGAGCCAGCGCCTTCCTGTAGGGACGATCACTGACCATCGCCTCATAGGCATCGGCCACGGCCAGAATTCTCGCCAACAGCGGAATTTGGTTACCCACAAGGCCTTGTGGGTAACCACCGCCGTCCCAGCGCTCATGATGAGAGCGCACAGCCTCCGCAATCTCTTCCAGACCGCTCACCTGGCTGAGTGCCACCGCCCCGTGGGTGGGATGCAGTCGGATGGTGGCCATTTCCTCAGGCTCCAATCTTTCGACTTTATTGAGTACTTCTTTAGGTATAAGGGTCTTACCAATGTCGTGGACTAACGCCGCGTAGTAGACTTTCGTCTGCAGTTCAGCCGACAACCCAATATGTTCAGCCAGTGTCTGGGCCGTTTCCGCCACATTGGTGCTGTGATTGTTGGTGTATGTGTCATGGATCGCCAACAGCTCTAGCATTCCTTGGATAATGCCATCGGTCATCCTGCTGTGCAGCTCTTTCATCTCCGCCTCTTTGGCAGCGATCACTTGATGAAACCGGCTCTTTTCGTTGGTAAATCTGTGAATATTCTCAAGCCAGGTCTTGATCTGGTACTGCGAGACCTTATTGTCACGGTAACCTTCCACGGGAATATGAAACGGGTTTTCGTGGATCTGTTGATTCCAGATGACGAACGGATGCAGTTGAATAATATTCATAATCATCTCGTCGGAAAACCGGGTCAGGTTGTAACGGCACAGTGCCGAAACCGGGTACTGGTTAAACACCCGCTCGTTCAACTTCCACTCATACTCAATAATTAGATCATTGCCATCTGCATAGTCCAATACCCAGCTGATCTCACCGGTGATGGACAGACCCGAATACCCGTCGTCCAATGCTTGCTCCAGAAACTCGCCAATGAGCTCAATCATGCGATCTGGGTCGAATTTATCCTGTTGGGAGTAGGCGTCTCGTCGATCCAAAACTACGAGCTGTCCGGAGTGGATGACGTCAAAGCCTGCACTTTCCTGCAGTCGATTCAGTACAGCGCAGGTATTGGCATCGCCGGTAATGTAGATACAGCGTTCGCCGCGAGCCAAGGACGCCCGAATATACGCCACTAAGTACTCGGTAACGTCACGTTCATCCTCGTAGAGAATGACCATGTGATCACCGGGCTCAATTCTGCTGGCCTGTTCGGTTATGGTGGCGGCGGACATGGGCAAGCCTCCTTCAGCGGTGGTGGAACGAACCGCAAACTCATAAGTTAACACATTTTCCTTGATATATTCGTCACACCATCCGTGGACTCCTCTGCAGAAACTGCCGCTATTTCACTGTAAGGTTTCGCATATTCTCTGCTAGCACCACTTATCGGTTGTGCTACTATGGTTGACGGTCTTCGGCAAAACAAGCCCACGTTCGCTAGGCGGACAATGGGCTTGTCTTTATTAACACTCTAAACGAGCGGTCAAACTCTGGTGGGCCACCCCACCCATAAACAGGCAGCAGATTACGGCTGTTCGGACCTAATGACGAGCAATTCGAACCATGGTCTCCGTATCAAAGAGATGGATCGTCTTGGGGCTGAAGCGAACAAAGAGCTCTTCCCCCGCTGTCACATCAAGCTCACGGGTGTCATGTTCTACCGTGAGACCCGTATCTCCCTGGAGAACTACGCGCACCAAAGCGGTATAGCCCATGGGGAGAATTGATTCAATACGCCCCGGCACCGTCCAGGCATCGGACTCACGCTGCAGTGTTACCTCTTCCGGCCGCACGGCCAATGTCACAGCGCGCCCACTCTGCTCGCTGGCGTCATAACCATCCGGCAGCGGCAGCTGCATGGTACCGTTAACCAACTGGCCGTCTTTCACCATCAAGTCAAAGGTGTTTAACGGAGCGCTGCCCATGAACGAAGCCACAAAGAAATTGGCCGGTTGCACAAAGACACGATTGGGTGTATCCATCTGCTGCAGCACTCCGTCCTTCATGACCGCCATGGTCGTGGAGAGCGTCAACGCTTCAATCTGGTCATGCGTAACATAAACGATGGTGCCTCCGGTGGCTTCATGGAGCTGCTTGAGTTCCACACGCATGTCGATACGCAGTTTGGCATCCAAGTTACTCAATGGTTCATCCATGAGCAAAACCTTAGTGTTTGTTATTAACTCCCGGGCCAAGGCGATGCGCTGCTGTTGACCACCGCTTAGTTCATTGGGGTAGCGGTTTTCTAAGGATTGGATCTGCAGCTGCTCTTGGACTTTCCTAAATCGCTCCTCGCGTTCTTGGCGCGGTACCCGCCGCACCTGCAGACCGAAGAGCACATTGTCCTTAACCGTCATATGCGGCCAGAGAGCATAGTTTTGGAACACCATACCGAGACCCCGTTGGCTCGGTGGCACCACAGTGGAGGTCCGGCCATCATAGACCAACCTGTCGCCAATCCAGATTCGACCATCATCCGGCGTTTCCAACCCTGCAATCAATCGCATAGTTGTGGTCTTACCGCAGCCCGATGGACCCAAGAGACTAAAGAAAGCTCCATGGGGGATTTCCAGAGATAAATTGTCCACAGCCACGTTATCCCCAAAGCGTTTCGTCACATTCTCTAATACAATCTTACTCATTGGGCATCACCTACCTATCTCCGAATCCCTGGAGAGGATTACTTTTTGTGATCCATTGGGCTAGGAATGTGCAGCCCAACACAATGACTACAATAATGACACCAATAGCGTCAGCAAACTGCCGCCGTCCCATCTCGATATATCCAAAAGTCAAGGCCGTCAATACCATGGTCTGTGGTGTCACTAATAAAATCACCAAACTTAGGTCCTTCACCGTCGAAATGAACGACAGAATGAAACCTGTCAC
>SLOZ01000284.1 GCA_007132255.1 Limnochordia bacterium
AGAAGGTAGTGCGGCCAATCTGTTCCTGGTTCGGAACGGATGTTTGATTACTCCGCCCGTGACTTCTGACATTCTGGAAGGTATAACGCGCTCCACGATCATCGAGTTGGCTCGGGAGGAACTGGGAATCGACACCACCGAACGCGAAATTGACCGCACTGAGCTGTATACGTGTGACGAGGCGTTTTTTGTTGGTACGGGCGCTCAAGTAAGCTGCATTACACAAGTCGACCAGCGGCCTGTAGGAAATGGCCAAATTGGAGAGCTCGGAACCCGGATACAGAAACTCTATTTCGACACAGCTAAAGGTCGTGTTCCAAAGTATGGGCATTGGTGCACACCCGTATACCACCGTTAGTTTTGCTCTTGGAACGACCCCTTGGATCGGGAATCACCCAGAGCCAGAACGTATTTTGTGTTTCAACAATGCGGAACCTATGATAAACTACAGATAGATTATAAGGGGAGCACTTCGATACATATCCGGTGCTGCCTTTTTCGTTCACTCCAAGGAGGTCCAAGCGTATGAGCAACTGTTGTTGTGCCAAACCCCTTTTTGATGAAGCTTCCCAACTGGCCCAGGCCATTGCAGCCGCTCACCTGTATCCCGATCAAGATGATGTGGCACCTTTCCGGGTAGCCGCCGAACCCTTTGCTCTGGATAAGGAGACTATGGAGGCGATCCGGGATTTAGGGCCCGCCCTATTCCATTTCAACTCAGCCGTTCAGGATCTGTACTTCGAGTCCAAAGAAGGCCGCCAACCTGCATGGGTCCAAGCATATCTAGACATGGGTAAACCCGATCTGGTTAAGGATTATGCTCGCATGCGGCGCTTCCGCCAAGATGTACCGAGAATTATCCGGCCCGACTTAATTCTTACGGATAATGGCTTCTCTGCCACAGAGTTGGACTCCGTTCCTGGTGGATTCGGCCTTACAGCCTGTCTTTCCAAGCTGTACGAGGACCGGGGCACACCGGTGGTTGGTGGAGCCCAAGGGATCCTCACGGAATTCATGAATATGATCAAGGATGCCTCTGGCATGGACCGCCCAACCACTGCCATCGTAGTCTCTGATGAAGCGGTTGACTATCTCGGTGAAATGCAGTGGCTGGCGTCTGGGCTCCGAGAGCAAGGATACGATGTGGAAACCATCCATCCGAAGGACATTGAATTTCAAGAGGACGGCCTCTATATGGGAGTAGGTCAGAATCACAGACGTATCCATGCGGTTTATCGTTTTTTTGAGTTATTCGATCTGAAGAATATACCAAAGATCGATCTGATCCTGTACGCCGTTCGCAAGCAGTTGGCTGTGATTACGCCTCCTATTAAACACATTTTCGAAGAAAAGCTGCTGTTTGGCTTGTTTCACCACCCGCAGCTGCAGCCGTATTGGCAGAAGCAGTTAGGAACGCGTTTTTACGAATTACTGCAGCGAGTTTTCCCCGAAAGCTGGATTGTAGATAATCGGCCACTGCCGCCGCACGGAGTGATTCCCGGTCTGGAAATCGGTGGCGTGCCTGTGAGCAATTGGTCACAGTTGTTCGCAGCCAGCAAGAAAGAACGCCAGTTAGTCCTGAAAATCAGCGGGTTTTCACCCAACGCCTGGGGCAGCCGCGGAGTCACGATCGGTCATGATGTCAATGGCCAACAGTGGCAGGATGCCCTAGAGGAAGCGCTAGAGTCCTTCGATCACGGATCTCCGTTCGTACTGCAGCGGTTCCGCAAAGGTAAGAAGGTCAGCACCAACTATTACGAGGAAACCACTGGCGAAGTTCAGAGCATGCAGGGACGAGTTCGTTTGTGTCCGTATTACTTCGTCAGCGGTGATGAAGTCACATTGGGGGGTATTTTGGCCACAATCTGTCCATTGAACAAAAAGCTCATCCACGGTATGAGCGACGCTGTCATGGTGCCTGTAGCTCAAGATTAGGGGAGGTGCTTCATGGTCATTGATATCGATCCCATAGCGTTTTCCATCGGGCCCTTGTCCATTTATTGGTACGGCATCCTGATGGCCGTCACCTTCGTGACGGGTTACACTGCGGTTCGCTACCTTGCACTGCACCACGGTATGCCAGTGGCCGCTGTTGATGATGTCATGTTCAAGGGGGCCATAACCATCTTCGTGGGAGCTCGCTTGGGCGTTGTGGTGACAAACTTGCCCTACTACCTAGCCAATCCTTTAGAGATCGTGGCACGCCCTGGACTTGGTTCGCATGGCGCCGTGATTGCCGTCATGATTGTTGGTTGGTTTTTGGTGAGGCGAGCGGGTTTAAGTTACTGGCGAATGGCTGATGCTGCAGCGATTCTCTTCCCGATCGGGCATATATTCATCCGCTTAGGCAACTTCATAAATGGGGAGTTGTATGGTTCTCCGACCAGTGCAGCTTGGGGTGTTCAATTTCGTACTACTGCCCAAGCTGTCCATCCTGTTCAACTCTACGAGGCGGGCTTTGCCCTCCTATTTTTGCCGCTTGCCTGGTATTGGGCTAAGAATGCAGCCTACCCTGGCTATGCTTTTTTTCGTATCGTCCTCGTTCATTCCTTGCTGCGACTTGGTCTGGATTCCCTTCGTCAGCACACCTCCACCATCGGGCCCTTCGTTCTGACGCAATGGTTGGCTATTCTTCTCGCCGTCTTCTGCGCCATCATGATTGTCTATAAAGAAAAAAACCCTGCCCGAGCTTGATGGGAAGGGTTTTTTCTTGTCTGCTACCGGACTACAAGGTTCAAGATTCGGCCTGGGACGTAGATAGCCTTCTTTATCTCTTTGCCTGCCAAGGCATTGGCCACGGCCGTTAACTCCTGGGCAGCACCCAAAACCTCATCCTGCCCAGCCGCAGCTGGAACCGTCACCGTCCCCCGCGTCTTGCCGTTAACCTGAACAGCCACCGTAACTTCATCCTCAATAAGCTTGGCAGGATCTGCCTCCGGCCAGGACGCCTCAAACACAGACGTTTCGTGGCCCATATGCTGCCAAACCTCTTCGGCTAGATGCGGCGCCATGGGTGCCAAAAGTATGGTTAACGTTTCGAGGCTGTGTCGATCCACCGTCTGTCCACTGTCATTGAGATACTCCATGAAGGCGCTGACGGCGGTATTCAATTTAAACGATTCTATCCTATCTGTAACGGTTTTAATCAAGCGATGCAAGCGTTTCTCTCCTGGTTCAGTGGCCCGCGGCTGTTCCGCAACGCTGCGAAGAGCCAAGTTCCAAACTCGTTGGATAAACCGATGAATCCCCTCGATTCCACCATCCATCCATTCAGCATCCACTTCTGGCGGACCAATGAAAAGTTCATACATGCGCAGCGCATCGGCTCCGTAGTGTTCCACGAGTTCGTCAGGGTTAACAACGTTGCCCTTGGACTTACTCATCTTCGCACCGTCTTTGCAGATCATACCTTGGTTAAACAAGCGTTTAAACGGCTCATCGAATTCCACCACACCAATGTCTTTGAGAAACATCGTGTAAAACCGGGAATAGAGCAGATGAAGTACCGCGTGTTCAACACCGCCGACGTAGAGATCTACGGGCATCCAATAGTTCAAAGCAGACTTCGAAGCCAGCTGCTGATCATTGTGAGGATCGGTATAGCGCAGGAAATACCAGCAGGAACCGGCCCACTG
>SLOZ01000277.1 GCA_007132255.1 Limnochordia bacterium
AGACAGTACTTGGATTTCTATTCATCATCACCGCTGGCTGCCCGTAAAATCTTGACGATCCTCAAAGGCCTTTATCCCGACGTCTATACCCAGACGTTAGTCCAGCGCGCGCGGGCTCGCAAGCACCAAGTCTATACAATTCGGGTCTTGTCGCCTCTAGACAGCGAAACCATATATTCTGAGATGCAGAATCAACCTATGACTGGTGGCGAACCGGCGGTGCTTCGGAAAAAGTGCTGCCAGCGCTCCTATTTGAGAGGGGCATTTATCAGCCAAGGTTCGGTGACAAATCCCGAACGAACGTACCATTTGGAAATCTCCAGCGATAAGACCACGACGGCGGAAAAGGTGTTGGCAACGTTTCTTGCGTTAGGTTTGGAGGCGCGCATGACCGAGCGCAAAGGGGTGCACGTTATCTATCTAAAGGATGGAGACCAGATTGTACACCTGCTGAACGTGATCGGAGCCCACAGTGCACTGCTGCATCTGGAGAATGTTCGCGTCATGAAGGGCATGCGTAACCAGGTAAACCGTTTGGTCAACTGTGAAACGGCTAACGTGGATAAGACCGTGAAAGCCGCCATGGAGCAAGTGGGATTGATCCGGAGAATTCAGTACCACATGGGGCTGGATGAACTACCGGAAAAACTGCGGCAGGTGGCAGATGTCCGGCTGGAACACCCTTACGTCTCCCTAAAGGAGTTAGGTGAGCTGATGGTGCCGCGCTTGAGTAAGTCCGGGATGAACTACCGAATGCGCCGACTGACCGAGCTCGGCCGATCGTTGACGCCGCTGGACGATGAAGGGTACTTCTTCGATGACCTTGACGAGGGGTAGGCCTAGGAAGGTGTTGATTTTCTCTGTTCCAACTGAGATTTTCCGTCGTTGTGGCCGGAGAAATCCCTGGTGGAGGGATTTCTCTCCTCTTGTTTTGCGGTCCGATGATCACATTATCAACACTTTCCTAGACCAAACCTTCGCTGATTAATCGCAACGTGTTAAAGCGCAGACAGTGCTGTCTGTCTAGGGAAACCATGGAGCATTAGACCTGGTCTTAGCAGGGGTCTAATGCTCTTTTAACAGAGACTTAGCGAAATAATTAACAAAATTTGGGGAGGAAATGGGACATCGAACAAGAATATTATACTTGCGGGACAAAAATGACAGTGTGGGACGCAAATGATCCCGCAAGGGAGATGCTGTGGTGTGGAACCTGTTTCGGTACTGCAACGAATAGCGCCCGATTTGCTGAAGGTTATGGAGCAGCGCTACGAGTTGTTGCGAACGATCTACTTCACCTGCCCCATCGGACGACGAGCCTTAGCCGTAAAAGCAAAGGTATCCGAGCGTACCGTGCGCCGCGAGTTGGAGTTGTTGGAAGACCAAGGTTTGGTGGTCGGTACACCAGCCGGTATGCAAGCAACGCCCGCCGGTGAGCAAGTATTGGTGGAGCTAAAGGAATACATTCGAGAGCTCTATGGCCTAGGAGAACTGGAACGGGACCTGTCAGATCTGTTGGGTATGGACACAGTCATTGTTGTTCCGGGCGATTCCGATCAGGATGAAGTGGTGAAGAAGGATATGGCTCGAGCTACCGCTCGTTATCTGCGCGGTGTGCTGCGAGACGGGGACGTTTTGGCCGTTACTGGAGGCACAACACTGAGTCAAGTGGCCGACTGTTTTCCATCGGATACAGCCCCCAAACATGTGACAGTGATACCGGCCCGGGGTGGCCTAGGCGAGGATGTTCATATCCAAGCCAATTCCGTGGCTGCGCGCTTGGCCGACAGATTAGGGGGGCAGTATCGTCTGCTTCACGCTCCGGATAATGTCGCTCCCGCTTTGGTGGATACCATCATGCGTGAACCGCGTATTCGCGATGTAATCTCCTTGGTTCGTAGGAGCCAGATTTTACTGCACGGAATTGGCACGGCCGAAGAGATGGCTCGTCGGCGAGGCATGGATGACGGTGCGGTCATGCAGTTAATTGCTGACGGCGCTGTGGGTGAAGCGTTTGGCTATTATTTCAATGTACAGGGTGATATCGTTTATAGCATGGCCTCAGTTGGTCTGCGGATGGAAGATCTGCAGCAGATACCATTGGTCGTTGCTGTGGGCGGTGGTAAGAGTAAGGCCTGGGCCGTATTATCTGTTGCCGGCACAGGGTACTGTGATGTCTGCATCACCGATGAAGGGGCTGCCCGGAGGTTGATGAGCATAAAACGATTAAAGGAGGACGTACACAATGGCAGTTAAAGTTGGTATTAATGGGTTTGGACGCATTGGACGTTTAGCATTTCGGGGAATGATGAAGGATCCGAACATCGAGGTCGTGGCACTGAACGATTTGACGAATGCCGATATGTTGGCCCATCTTTTGAAGTATGACTCTGTACACGGCAAGTATGACGGTGAAGTATCTGTTGACGGTGACCATATCGTAGTCGATGGTCAGCGCATCCGTGTCTTGGCTGAGAAGGATCCGAAGAACCTTCCTTGGGGTGAGATGGACGTCGAGTATGTTGTTGAGGCCACAGGTATTTTCCGCAAGCGCGATCAAGCACAGTGGCACATCGACGCCGGCGCCAAGAAGGTATTGATTACCGCACCTGCTAAGAACGAAGACATTACCATCGTTATGGGTGTTAACGAAGATCAATACGATGCTGCAAATCATCATGTGATCTCCAATGCTTCTTGCACAACCAACTGTTTGGCTCCCTTTGCGAAAGTCTTGAATGACAAGTTTGGCATAAAGCACGGCTTGATGACTACCATTCACTCGTACACCAATGACCAGCGCATTCTGGATCTCCCTCACAGTGACCGTCGTCGTGCTCGGGCTGCAGCTATGAGTATTATTCCGACCACTACCGGTGCCGCAGCGGCTGTAGGTTTGGTAATGCCTGAACTGAAAGGCAAGATGGACGGCTATGCCCTGCGCGTTCCTACACCGACGGTTTCCGTGGTGGATCTGGTGGCTGAGCTCGAAACGTCAACGACAGCCGAAGAGATCAATGCTGCCTTTGAAGAAGCAGCCAATGGCTCCATGAAGGGTATCCTGGGTGTCGATTATGATGAACTGGTCAGCGTGGACTATCGCGGTGACTCTCGTTCTTCCATCGTTGATGCACCTCTGACGACTGTCATGGAAGGCAACACCGCAAAAGTTGTTGCTTGGTATGACAACGAGTGGGGTTACTCCATGCGCGTTGTGGACCTCATCAACTATATGGAATCCAAGAAGTAGGTTCTGAACGAAGACAGACTGTGGAGGGGGGCAACCCCCTCCTTACTAAAGTAAAGCTTGGAGGGATTTTCGTGAACAAAAAGACGATTCGCGATATCGATGCAGCGGGTAAACGCGTTTTGGTACGTGTCGACTTCAACGTTCCGATGAGCGACGGTGTCATCACCGACGACAAGCGAATTACGGCAGCGCTACCTAGTATCCAGTATTTGATCGAGCGCGGTGCACGGGTTATTTTGATGTCCCATTTTGGCCGTCCCAAGGGCAAACCGGTGGACTCGATGCGGATGGACCCGATTGCCAAGCATTTGGCAAATCTGCTGGGCCAAGAAGTCTACAAGGCTGATGACTGTATCGGCGAAGAAGCAGAAAAGG
>SLOZ01000315.1 GCA_007132255.1 Limnochordia bacterium
CTAGGAAGGTGTTGGTTTTCTCTGTTCCGACTGAGATTTTCCGTCGTTGTGGCCGGAGAAATCCCTGGTAGAGGGATTTCTCTCCTCTTGTTTTGCGGTCCAATGATCACATTATCAACACCTTCTTAGGTCATGCAATTGCGTCATTGGCCAGCGGTTTAAAGCCCTGACGCTTGGAATGAATGCTTTTCTTGAAAAAATAATCACAATTCACGAATCAGTCGCCAAAACGAGAGTTCTCTGCGCAAAGTCGTAACAAAAAACGCAAAAAAGTTAAATCGCCACTTTGTGCTAGAAGGGATTTTCACGTGAGCGGTGAATAACCAATTATCAAAGCAGTGAAAATGCTGGTAGAGTTCAAAAAACATAGCTTCGGGGTTAGTTTTTCAGACGTCGATCAGCTCTTCACTGCTTGTTTCGTGTGCTGTGCGATGTTATGCCTGGGAGGTGAGTCATTCATAACGGCGTGTTGTACGAAGTGGTTTGGTTCAATAAAAGGGAGGTTTCCACATTGAAACGTAGTCATTGGTTGGTTTTGTCGTTGTTGTTCGTCTTGTTGGTATCCAGTGCTGCCAGTGCTTCTGACTGGAAGATTGGTATCTTAACTGGAACCGTTACCCAGAACGAAGAAGAGTTCCGCATGGCTGAGCAGATGCAGGAGGAATTTGGAGCCGATCGCATCATGATCTCGACCTACCCCGACCGATTCATGCAGGAACAGGAAACAACCATCAGTAACATGCTGGAAATGGCCGCTGATCCTAACGTTAAAGCAATCATCATGGTTCAGGCTGTTCCCGGTGCTGTAGCGGCTGTGGACAGAGTCCGCGAATTCCGTCCAGACATGCTGATTATTCTCGGTGCTCCGCAAGAAGATCCTGACGTTATCGCTACCAAGGGCGATATCGTTCTCAACACAGATGACCTGGGACGCGGTGCTCAAATCGCAGAGCATGCTGGTTCCATGGGAGCAGAAGTCATCGTTCACTATTCGTTCCCCCGTCATATGTCCATTGAGATGCTGGCTGAACGCCGTCGTTTCATGAAAGAGCGCGCTGAGGAGTTGGGTATTCTTTTCGTTGACGAAGACGCTCCCGACCCAACCAGTGATGCTGGTGTAGCCGGTACACAGATGTTCATCAGTGAAGATGTACCGCGGAAGATTGCTCAGTACGGTCCTAACACGGCTGTGTTCGGCACTAACTGTGCCATGATGGAACCGTTGATTGCGCAATCGGTTGCCAACGGCGGTATCTTCCCAGTTCAGTGCTGCCCCAGTCCTTACCATGCACTTCCTGCTGCGTTGGGTATCGAAGTACCTGAAGACAAGAAGGGTAACGTGCCTTGGATGCTCGAAGCTATCAAGGAAAAAGTGGTCGAACTGGGTGCAGAAGGCCGCGTAGCTACATGGCCGGTGCCTGTGAACATGATGTTCATTCAAGCTAGTACCTATTATGCAGTGGATTGGATTAATGGTGACATAACATCGAAGAACGACAAAGCTGCTCTGCAGGGTATCATGGAAAATATCGCAGGTGGAGCCGTAAGTCTGTCGGATTATCCGAATACCGATAATTACTATCTGTATCTTTCGGATCACTACGTATTTTAAACAGTTGTGTCAGCGCACGGTTGCGGACGCAGTCGTTGCTCGGCTGTTCGTGTTTAAGCCGTAGTCTGCAGTTCGGGACATGCCTAACGCAGGTGTTTGTGGGAACCCCTTAGGTTCCATGTATTGGTTACCAGCGGCCGGCGGCGAGTTCAGCTCGCCGCCGGCTGTTGCCCGGTGAAGGGCAGGGAGCTCTTGGCTGTCTTTAGTTGATGAACTCCTTGTCTTTTTGAGGCAATTTCTAGCGCGGCAGGGCTGCCTAGGAACGTGTTGGTACGATGGTCGTTTGGGTTCTAGACGGGGTGTTAGGACAAGCCTGTAAAAGGGATAGGCCCCGTTGGATGGACCTGTCTTGGCCTACGTCTGCCATTTGACCAGAGGCAGTCAGCACTTTCCTGTGTGACTCTGCCCATTACCCTGTTTAAAGGTAGGTGAATGCTGTGGCCCCTGAGTCCGTGCTGAAAATGACGAACATAGGCAAGAGCTATTATGGCACTACGGTACTCAAAGGTATCGACCTAGAGATCAAACCAGGCGAAATTCACGGTATTGTCGGGGAAAATGGTGCGGGCAAATCCACGCTCATGAACATTTTGTTCGGTATGAGTGTGATTCACAGCACCGGAGGATTTGAGGGCAGCATTGAAGTGGCTGGTGAGTCGGTACAGATCCAGAGTCCAGAGGAAGCCATGGCTTTGGGTATTGGTATGGTTCACCAAGAGTTCATGCTGTTGCCCAACTTTACACTTACGGAAAACATCAAACTGAATCGCGAAGTTCTCAAACCCAACCCGGTCAGCCGTATCTTCGGTGAAAACTTGAAGTCGTTAGATTTTGACGTCATGAACAAAGATGCTCGCAAAGCTTTAGACCGTCTCCACATTGATATTGAGGAGTACGCATCTGTAGCTGGTCTGCCAGTTGGGCATATGCAGTTTACAGAGATTGCGCGCGAGTTGGATAAGACAAATCTCAAAGTCTTGGTATTCGATGAACCCACCGCCGTTTTGACAGAATCAGAGGCTGACCATCTGCTGCAGGCTATGAAAGAGATTGCTGCAGACGGTATCGCCATCTTATTCATTACCCATCGTTTGGATGAAATTATCACTGTCTGCGATAACATAACTGTTCTGCGCGATGGCGCTTTAGTGGGTCACAGAACCAAAGCAGAGACGGACGTCTACGAACTGGCCGAACTTATGGTGGGCAGCCGCATGGCTGAACTGGCGCAATCAACAAGGGACTTGTCCGAGAAGAAGCCCGTTTTGGAACTGCGAAATCTTAATGTCCGGATGCCTGGAGAACGGGTGCGCGGTGTGAATCTAGATGTCCGGGAGGGTGAAATCTTGGGAATCGGCGGGTTGGCTGGCCAAGGAAAGATTGGCATTGCCAACGGCATTATGGGCCTCTTTCCCAGTGAAGGCGATGTACGCTTAGCCGGCGAACAACTGCCTTTGAACAGCCCCAAAGAATCCATGGCACGAGGTCTTGCCTATGTGTCGGAGGACCGACGCGGTGTGGGTCTGCTCTTGGACTCGTCCATCGAACTCAACATCGTGTTCAGCGCTGCCCAGAATCAAAACCAATTTGTCCGCCGTTGGGGTCCATTCTCCCAGTTGGATAGCGATACCATTCGCCAACATGCGCTGAAGTACATCAAAGACTTAGATATCCGCTGTACAGGCCCGACCCAGATGGTACGCCGTCTAAGCGGCGGCAACCAACAAAAAGTCTGTATTGCCCGGGCTCTCACCATGAATCCCCACGTTCTCTTAGTCAGCGAACCCACGCGAGGCATTGACGTTGGGGCCAAGCGTATTGTGTTGGACACGCTGCGCAAACTTAACGAAGAACTGGGTATGACAATCGTCATGACCTCCAGTGAACTGGGTGAACTGCGGAGCATCTGTGACCGTATCGCCATTGTGACAGATGGTAAAGTGGCGGGTATCCTTAAACCAGACGATTCCGATGTGAACTTTGGGCTCTTGATGTCTGGCCAAAAAGCAGAAAAGGGGGCGTAGACTGATGAAAACGGTTCTCGACTTTCTAAAAAACCTGGGCTTAGCACGTCTGATCATTCTAGGTTTCTTCGTGTTTCTCTGCGCTGCTGCCATCCTTCTGCGCCTGAACTTGGCGGAGTTATTGACATCAAGTCTGGCTCGAATCGGTATGTGGGGTGTTCTTGTCTTAGCCATGCTCCCGGCCATCGTTTCTGGTATTGGACCGAATTTCGGTGTTTCCCTGGGCATTCTCTGCGGCCTTGTGGGCGGACTGACGTCGCTGGAAATGGCGTATCGTCTTGAGGGCGTAGTAGAGTTAGGTGGAGGCGCTTTGTTCTTCATCGCCATTCTTGTATCGATGCCGTTCGCTGTCATGACCGGTATTGGCTACGGCTGGCTTCTGAATCGTGTTAAAGGTTCAGAGATGATGATCGCCACCTACGTTGGGTTTTCTGTGGTGTCGATCATGAAGTTAGCTTGGTTGTTCCTTCCCTATTCCAGCCCAGAGATGGCTTGGCCGATCGGAAGGGGCGTTCGGGTTCAGATATCCCTGGCTAACCGAGGCATTACGCGCATTTTGAATGACTTTTTGTCGTTTCGAATCGGGGACGTCGTCGTGCCCACCGGGTTGCTGCTGTTCGTTGCCCTGTGCTGCTTTTTAATGTGGTTGTTTCTACGCAGCAAAACCGGCACAGCCATGTATGCGGCCGGGGATAACCCTCGCTTTGCTGAAGCTGCGGGTGTCAATGTGAATCGGCAGCGCATTGTCGGAACGATCTTGTCCACCGTTTTGGGTGCTGTGGGTATTCTTGTCTATGCCCAGAGCTATGGTTTCATGCAGCTGTACGAAGGCCCCATGTTTATGCCGTTTGTGGCCGTCGCGGCTGTGTTAATCGGCGGTGCTTCTGTGAAGCGAGCAACCATAACGCACGTTGTCGTGGGAACCATACTCTTCCTCGGCATTCAAGTGGTAGCCATTCCTGTGGCTAACGCATTCACTGCGGATTGGTCGAGCATGGGCGAAATCAGCCGCAAAATCATCCAAAATGGCGTAATTCTATACGCACTCACACAGGCAGGAGGGGATTGATATGAAACCAGACACTCTCGGTGCCGCCACTGCTAAGACCGCTAATGCTGCGGAGAGAAAGGCCTTCTTAGTCAAACATATGGTTACAATTATGTTCATTGCGTTGAGTTTGGCTGGCTATATCCTTGCGGGGATGACGCCGTTTCTTTTCTTGATGGACATCGTGGCTCGTGTGTCTCGTAATGCCTTTTTGGTCCTGTCACTCATCATACCCGTTATGGCAGGTATGGGCTTGAATTTCTCCATTGTGTTGGGAGCTATGGCCGGCCAAGCTGTGTTGATTTTTGTTACCCATTGGGGTGTGAACGGACTGCCTGGCATTTTGCTGTGCTTGGTGTTGGTGACACCGTTGGCCATGTTCTTGGGGTATCTTACCGGAAAGCTGTTCAACAAGACCAAGGGTCAAGAGATGATCGCCGGATTGATTCTAGCGTTCTTTGCACAGGGGATCTACGAGTTGATCTTTCTGCAGTTTGTAGGTGGGATCATTCCGATGAACAATACGACACTGGTGATGAGCAGCGGTATTGGCATCCGGACGACGGTGGATTTGACCGGCGGGCTGAAGTATGGAATGGATTGGCCAGGTCAGCTTTGGGGAAATGATACGCTGCTGCGTCCCACGCTGCCTTGGGCGTTCTTGAGCGTCATCGCGGCCATCGTCGTAGGCTATCTGCTGTATGTGTTTGTGTTTAAGGGTAAGCGTCCATCGCCGCCACCGCTGATTGCATCGGCCCTGGCTTTGGGCTATGCCTCCTGGTGGAGCATTGTCCAGATTCAGGAGAGCACCCAGATTAACTGGATTCGCGTTCCGTTTTTGACATGGATTGTAATTGCGGCTCTCTGTGCATTCATCCTCTTCTTCAGCAAGACGAAGTTGGGGCAGGATATGCGGGCTGTGGGTCAAGACCGCCATGTAGCGGCGGTGGCCGGTATCAAGGTCAACCGCGTCCGTATCATTGCCATCATGATGTCCATGGTCATGGCCGGTTGGGGGCATATCATCTTTCTGCAGAATATGGGTGCGTTCAGCACGTATGGCAGCCATGAGCAAATCGGTCTTTATTCCGTAGCGGCTCTGCTTATTGGAGGAGCCACAGTGAGCAAGGCTACCATTGGACAAGCTCTGTTAGGGGTCCTTTTGTTTCACACCCTGTTTATCGTGTCACCAGCCGCCGGTCGGCAGGTGTTCGGTGATGCGCAGGTGGGTGAGTACTTCCGGGTCTTTGTGGCCTACGGCGTCATTGGTGTGACGTTGGCTATGCATGCTTGGAAGACCTTACTGCAGAACCGAGCTCGTCAGGAACTCTAAAGCACGACGGAAAGCGGTCCCTAAAAAGGGCCGCTTTTTTATCGCGCCCCCCACTGCGCCGAGGACACCTGGTAACAGGAAATAATTCCCTGTTACCAGGTGTCTTCCAATTATTTGCAGAGGTAGTGTGCCACCTGCAAGCGTTCATTGCGAAAAAAGAGAAATGAACCCGCCGAATTACCGAAATTCGCAAGTTAAAGCGACTGGTTGTCAATAAATATACAAACCGAATATTTAGATATCTAGAGAACTTTTGATATTCATGGATTCTGCAATATGAAATTCGTTGAACCGCCAGCTGAAAGCAGGTTATTCGCTTCAGCAAAAATGTAAATAATTCTGATGTAGTATGAAGGATTCCGGGACATTTCGGAGAATATGTGAAAAAGAACACACAATGGTTCTGGGATTTGGGGGATGGCAATGGAAACATTGTTGAGGATCAGTCTAACAGAACATCCAAATGACGGATATTGGCGAACCGCTGGGTGGAAGGAGCTGGATATGACTCACGTCCTAGAGTTCTCATTCCCGGTGGAAGGTCGCGGTTTCAGCAAAGCTGGCGACGCCGCATCCCGGGTAAAACAACTGTTGAAACAGGCGGCCATTCCAACGGCGTTTATTCGCCGTGCGGTGGTTGTGGCTTATGAAGCTGAGTTAAATATGATTATCCATTCCAATGGCGGCACCTTGGAACTGTTGGTTTCGCAAGAGGAAGTTGTAATCCGAGCCATGGACATTGGTCCGGGCATTCAAGATGTGGAAAAGGCCATGCTAGAAGGGTTCTCCACGGCTCCGCCCGAAGCCAGAAAGTTGGGTTTTGGCGGCGGTATGGGGCTGCCTAACATGCGGCGCAGTGCCGATGAACTGCATATTGAGTCCGATCCAGAATTGGGCACAGTTATTACAGCCGTGATTCATCTGCGCGCCAACACTGTCTGAGGGGAGGAGAATTTTTGTGCAGTATTATCATTCTGTACATCTTAATGAAGAACAATGCCAAGCCTGTACGATCTGTACCACACGCTGCCCCACAGAAGCGATTCGTGTCTACCAGGGGAAGGCACGAATTCTCGACGAACGCTGCATTGACTGCGGTGAGTGTATGCGCACCTGCCCGCAGGACGCCAAGACCAGCCGTGTAGACCAGTTAGATGAGGTGTTTCGCTATCCGTATGCGGTGGCGCTGCTGCCTCCCTCCCTGTACAGTCAAATTCCGCCCGCTCAGTTTCACGTGGATGGCTTGGTCGATGCGCTGGCCGCCATAGGTTTTGATGCTACTGCCGATGTTGGCCACGGTGCTGAGCATACAGCGGCAGCGTATAAGGAGTATCTGCAGGAAGCAGCAGCTCGCCCTGTGATTTCGTCGGCATGTCCAGCGGTGGTACGGTTGATCCAGGTGCGGTTTGACGAGTTACTCCCCAATGTTATTCCCATAGAATCACCCATGGAGACCACGGCTGCATTGGTCCGGGAAACGTTGGCCAACGAAGGGATGAAACCTGAAGACGTGGGCATCTTTTTCGTGTCACCATGTCCAGCGAAGGTTACCGCTGTTAAACAGCCGGCAGGTCACAGTCACAGCAATGTGGATGGGATTTTGTCGATGCGGGATGTGTATCAAGAGCTGTATCCGCGGTTGAATCACAAAGGGAATCCCGGTGGCAGACGGCTGTTCCCGCTGGCCCGTCCCGGTGTGCGTTGGGGCTATACGGCAGCACAGGCGTTTGAGGTTCGGGGTATTCACCTCAGCCTTGAGGGCCTAGATCAAGTGGTCCAGGTGTTGGATGATCTGTCCCTGGGGAAGCTGCCTGCTGTTGATTTCATAGAAGCCAATGCCTGTCCTGGCGGTTGTATTGGGGGCTGTCTCACGGTTCAGAGTCGTTTTCAAGGCCAGGTGAATATGCACCGTAACATTCGCACGCTGCCCACGCGATCGCCTCTGCAGCGGGAGGATTTCCAGACACGCTATGCAGCTGGTTTCTATGACATGGATTTGCCCCTAGAACCGCGACCGGCACAGCCTCTGCATGAAGACATGGGTCAGGCCATGCAGCTTATGCTCCGGCAGGAAGAGATTCTACACCGGCTGCCTGGTTTGGATTGTGGTGCCTGTGGATCACCAAACTGTAAATCGTTGGCCGAAGACATCGTGCGCGGTTGGACCACAGAGATGGACTGCATATTCATCTTGCGGGAATCGGTCCAGAATGTGGCCAAAGAACTGTGGGACTTGGCGCAGCAAGTGCCGCCGACGCTGCATAAGCGAGATCGAGAAACACCATAGCGGGGTGACTTAACGAAAGCGGAAAGAGGGATGTTTGTGCAGCTTAAAGAGTTGGCTCAGGAACTTGACTTAGTGGAAGTTGTGGCTCCACCGGATTCGACCATAGAAGTATCCGGTGGGTACGTTTCGGATTTACTCAGCGATGTCATGGGACGGGCAGCGCCCAACTGCATTTGGGTGACGGGGCAATCCCATCCGAATGTTGTCGCTGTTGCGGTCTTGACAGATATTGCTGGCATTATCATCGCTAATGGGATTATGCCCGACCCAGATACGATCAAGAAAGCTAAGCAGCAGGGTGTGGGCCTTTATTCCACAACGGCAGCCGCCTATACTGTGGTCGGACAGCTCTTTCGTTTGGGTGTAGGTGGCTGCGCGTCATGATTAGGCAGTGGTACCGGATGGATCTGCATGTGCATTCCTGCTTATCGCCGTGTGCCGAGGATGATATGACACCACACAATATCGTGCAGATGGCTGCTCTTGAGCAGATGGATATGTTGGCGGTCACTGACCACAATGCGGTGGGAAACAGTTTAGAAACCGTGGTCATTGCTGAGGATTTCGGGATCGCTTGTCTGTACGGTATGGAGGTTGAGACCCGCGAAGGCGTGCACGTATTAGTGTATCTGCCAAATGCCTTTAGCTTATTGTCGTTGGAAGCCTTTATCCAGGAACATCTCCCGATGCGATCGCACCGCCCCGACGTTTGGGGACGGCAGTTGGTGGTGGGTTCTGATGGCGAGCTTACCGAGTACCCGTGGCTGCTCAGCCAGGGGACTCAATTATCGCTCACAGAACTTGACCGTAAGCTCGCCAGTTTGGGGGGGCTGCTGGTGCCTGCCCACGCCGATCGTCGAAGTTACGGCTTGTTGTCTCTTCTAGGACATATGCCTGCCAAGTTAAATGCAGCCGCAGTGGAGTTGGTGGACGTGAACCAAAGCTTACCATTGGATCATGTGATTGTGATGAACTCTGATGCTCACAGTCTCGATGCAATGGTTCGTCCTCGGCAGCGATACACCTATTTATGGGGCGATGCCCCCACGTTTGAAGAACTAGCACTGGGGCTAGCCGGCCGCTCTGGGCGAAAGGTGGTGGTAGGACTTGATGAAGGAATTGGCACTGCATTTGCTGGATTTGGTGGAAAATTCCGCAAAGGCAGGAGCTAGCTGCATATCCGTAGCCGTGCATGAAGATTTAGGGAGCGACGTGTTGTCATTCTCAGTGAAGGATGACGGCTGCGGCATGGATGCAGAGTTTTTGGAGCGGGTTCGCGATCCTTTCACGACATCGAAGCCGAAAGTCACGGGTTTGGGAATTCCGTTTCTCTGTCAAGCCGCGGAGCAGGCCGGGGGCTTCGTGGACATTGCCAGTGTGGTGGATAAAGGAACCACGGTTCATGCAGTATGGAAGCATAGTCACTGGGACCGCGCCCCCTTGGGCCAGATGGCCGAGACTGTTACCGCGTTTTTTGCCATGCCCTGCCGGATTGTCTTTGATCATAGGATCGTGGACCAAACGGGAGCTGCAGTGTGGCAGTTAGAACTGGATAGTCACGACTTTGGCGGTACGCCATTGGATGCCGGCACGCTGGCTGCCCTCAAGGAGTTTTTGGATGTTCAGTACCAAGAAGGAAGGAAGTGGGTCAATCAATGAAGTCTATGCAGGAACTAGAGGCCATTCGCGAGAGGGCCCGAAAGGCAATGCAGGTACGCCAGAACCAAGAAGGTGGGCCCGTCATATCGGTGGCCATGGGTACGTGCGGTATCGCCAAAGGCGCACGGGACGTGATGATGGCTCTGGTGGATGAGGCAGCCAAACGCGGTCTCGATTCCGTGGTGGTAACGCAATCAGGTTGTGCTGGGTATTGTGAACATGAGCCGATGATTAAAGTCCAGCTGCCTCACCAAGACGCCGTCTATTACGGTTCTTTGGACGAGCGCAAGGCCAGAGATGTTGTGGCAAGGCATTTGGTGCAGGGCGAGATCGCTAATGATTATGTTCTGCAGCTGCCGGGAGGTGAACCCCTTGCGTGAATGGGTACGCCAGACCGTTGAGCAGTTCGGCCGCGACCGCCACCAGTTACTAGAAATTTTGGGTCATCTGCAAAGAGGGCGCAGTTATTTGGAAAAGGAAACGTTGTTGGCAGTGGCCGAGGAGTTGGATCTACCAGCAGCCGAGGTTTACGGCACGGCTACATTCTATTCCCTGTATTCCACCGTACCGCGGGGTAAGCACATTATTCGAGTTTGTGAAAATGCCCCTTGTCACATTGACGGCGCTGCCGCAGTTTTGGCCGCGGTCCAAGCGTATCTGGGGCTCCAGGTCAACGAAACCACGGAAGACGGTAGGTTCACGTTAGAAACCACAAGCTGTTTAGGGATCTGCAGTGCGGCACCGGCCTTGATGATTGACGACGATGTCCATGGTAACCTCACACCGGAATCAGCTGTAGGTATCTTGAAAAACTTGGCGTAAACAAAGGGGGAGATCTGCGTTGTCCATGCATCGGAGTCATATTTTAATCTGTTCGGGGTCGAATTGCTCGCACCGTCAGTCCCGCGCCGTGCGGAGCCGTCTGCGACAGGCGATTACAGAAACCGGTCTCGAACGGGAATTCAAAGTGATTGAAACAGGCTGTTTTGGCCTCTGCCAACAAGGGCCGATTATGGTGATTTACCCGGAAGGGGTCCATTACTGCCGGGTTCAAGCGGACGATATCGACGAAATTGTCCAAACCCATCTGCAGAAGGGTCGAGTTGTGACGCGTCTGCTGTTCAAGAGTGGAACAGAACAGTCAGTAGAACTGCCGAAGACGGCGTTTTATCAGAAGCAAAAACGAGTTGTACTGCGTAATGTAGGTCTCATTGATCCCGAGAATATCGAGGAGTCTTTGGCTCGCGATGGGTATCAAGGTTTGGCAAAGGTATTGGATACCTTGTCACCGGAGGCTGTCATTGCTGAGGTGACAAACTCTGGGCTGCAGGGCCGCGGTGGAGCCGGTTTTCCAGCCGGACGCAAGTGGGAGTTTACGCGCAAGGCGCCGGGAGACCAGAAATACGTGGTTTGCAACGCCGACGAAGGCGAACCAGGGACCAGTAAAGATCGTCTGATTCTCGAAGGCGATCCACACACGATTATTGAAGGGATGGCCATAGCAGGCTATGCTGTTGGGGCCACAAAAGGGTTCATTTATATCCGTGGAGAGTACCAGTTATCCTTGCAGCGCTTTCGCCAAGCCGTGGCGCAGGCGAAAGAATATGGACTTTTAGGCCAAGATATTTTGGGCAGCGGTTTTCATTTTGATATTGAGGTGCGTTCGGGAGCCGGTGCCTATGTATGCGGCGAAGAAACTGCACTGCTCAATTCACTGGAGGGCAAGCGCGGGGAACCCCGCTATAAGCCGCCGTTTCCGGCGAATTTCGGTTTGTGGGGCAAGCCGACCCTGATTAACAACGTTGAGACGCTGGCCAACATTGGTCCGATCTTAATTCACGGTGCCGATTGGTACCGGTCCATCGGATCGCCGGAGTGTCCCGGAACGAAGGTATTTACACTGTCGGGAAACATTGCCAATCGTGGTCTGATTGAAGTTCCCATGGGCATCACACTGCGCGAGATCGTGGAAGACATTGGTGGTGGTATTCCAAATGGACGCCATTTCAAAATGGCGCAAACAGGCGGTACCTCCGGCGGCTGCTTAGCGGTGCAACACCTCGATCTTCCTGTGGATATTCCGCATTTGGCGGAAGTTGGAAGTTCCTTGGGGTCCGGAGCCCTGTTGGTTGTTGACGACTCCCACTGCATGGTGGATCTGGCGCGGGTGTTTTTGAAATTCTTCGCGCATGAGTCGTGCGGCCAGTGTACGCCGTGCCGTGAGGGCACAACGCTCCTAAAACGATTGGTGGATAAAATCGCCAGTGGCAGTGGTACGGCCGCGGATATTAAAGCGATGCGCCGACTGAGTACCACCATGCAGATGACATCACTGTGCGGATTAGGGCAGACGGTACCAACGCCTGTCTTGACAATGCTGGCGTATTTCAACGATGAGTTTATGGAACATCTTGACGGCGGTGCCTGTGCAACGGGTGTCTGCCGCGCAGCTGTGAAAGGGGTGGTGTAAAGATGGCAATTGTTTCGGTGAACGGGATCGAAGTCAAGGTACCCGATGATGCCAAGGTGCTGCAGGCGGCAGAAGCGGCAGGCGTGCATATACCCACCCTCTGCCAGCATCCGGATCAAGCCGTGAAAGCGGTCTGCCGCGTGTGTATGGTAGACGTTGAGGGGTCACGTGTGTTTCAAGCGGCCTGCGCGTATCCCGTCTGGGATGGCATGAAGATTCGCACGAACACACCGGCGCTAATTGAAGCTCGCAGGACCGTGGTGGAGATGATCTTATCCCATCACCCGCAGGACTGCCTCCAGTGTGAACGCAACCTTAACTGTGAACTGCAGGAAGTCGCTCATGCCGTAGGCGTCTCAGAGCGTCCGTTTCCCACGGAAGAACGGCAACTGCCTCTGGATACCAGCAGCCGAGCGGTGGTCAGAGATCCGGGTAAATGCATCAACTGCCAGCGCTGCGTGGAGGCCTGTAGCGACGTCCAGGCTGTGGGCATTTTGTCCCCAACTCACCGTGGCTATGAAACCGTGGTTGCAACGGCGTTCAATGAACCATTAGCGGATATTTCCTGTGTGCTCTGCGGTCAGTGTATTCAAGCCTGCCCGACAGGGGCGTTGAAAGAACAGGATGATACGCACGCTGTTTGGCAAGCGTTGGCCGATCCCAGCAAACACGTAGTGGTGCAGACGGCGCCGGCCGTGCGGGTAGCTTTGGGCGAAGACCTTGGCCTTCCGGTGGGTACCCGGGTAACGAAGCGCTTAACCACAGCCCTGCGCCATCTGGGTTTTGATGGCGTATTCGATACCGACTTCACGGCAGATTTGACGATTCTTGAAGAAGGCAGCGAACTGCTGCAGCGTCTGCAAAGCGGCGGCAAGCTGCCAATGATCACGTCGTGCAGTCCGGGATGGATCAAGTATATTGAGCACTACTACCCGGAGTATTTGGATCACTTGTCCACGTGCAAATCACCGCAGCAGATGTTTGGTGCTCTGGCCAAGACGTACTATGCTCAAAAACAGGAACTGGATCCGCAGGATATCTATGTTGTGTCTATCATGCCGTGTACGGCAAAGAAATTCGAAGCGCACCGTCCGGAGATGGGTCGGGATAGCATTCCTGATGTGGATGCCGTGTTGACCACTCGCGAATTAGC
>SLOZ01000498.1 GCA_007132255.1 Limnochordia bacterium
AAGTAAGGATTTTCAAGAAGCCGAAGGCGAAATGAATCGCCTCGATGACGTGCTGCGCTACCCGGTTTCGAAGCAAGGGGCAGTAGTAGACGAGGATGAGCAGTCCTATGCTGGTAAGGCCCTCAAGGGCTACATCCAATTGAAGACTATCAGTTTTGGCTACAGCCAGCTCGAGCCCTCACTCATTGAGGACCTTAGTTTGACACTGCGTCCCGGTGACAGAGTGGCGTTGGTCGGTGGTTCCGGAAGTGGGAAATCAACGGTTGCCAAGTTAATTGCCGGAATTCATCAGCCATGGGAGGGTGAGATCCTTTTTGATGGTGAACCTCGCAGCGCCTATCCCGGGGCCGTGATCCATAATTCTATGGCCATGGTCGACCAGGATATTACGATGTTTGAAGGTTCGATACGAGATAACTTGACCCTGTGGGATGAGACTGTGTCTGAGTTCTCGTTAATCCGAGCTGCGAAAGATGCATGCATTCATCAAGACATAACAGCTCGGCCCGGTGGCTACGATAGTCCAGTTGAGGAAGGTGGCAAGAACTTTAGTGGCGGCCAAAGGCAGCGTTTGGAGATTGCCCGAGCCCTGGTTCAGAACCCCCGCATCATGATTCTGGATGAAGCTACCAGTGCTCTGGATCCGCTAACGGAAAAGCAGGTGGACGAGAACATCCGGCATCGGGGTTGTACGTGTATCATTGTGGCACACCGCCTCAGCACCATTCGAGATTGCGATGAGATTATTGTCTTGCAGAACGGAAAAATTGTCGAACGAGGTACTCACGATGGACTGCAGGAACTCAATAACGTCTATGCGGGTCTGATCCAAACACATTAGGAAGGGGCGGTGAGCGCAGTGACGATGACAGATCTCTTTATTCAGGCAGGAGACCTGATAGCGATTGATGGCAGCAGACCGCAGATGTTGGATGATCCTGCCTATGCTTGGACCGTTGGGCAGGGATCGGCCTCGCTCTTCCTAGTTACCTTCGATGCAGAAGGTCGCATCGAAGAACGCTTCTTTTTGTTCGAGGCCGAACAGGGCTCGCTTCTCTTCGGCATTGAGCCGGCTGTGTTCAGTGGAAGACAAGGCATTATGGTCACGGGATTAACGGGTACGCAGCTAATCCGAGTGGAAGCCCATCGTCTCCAATCGGTTCTTGAGGGCCCGTCGGCTGCGGAGATTGTGGGTCGAACCAGCCAATGGCTCGACGCGATTCTCAATGCAGCACAACAGGATATTCATACGAGCGGCAGCAGGGCTCTTCCAGCCAAAGAGACCATCGATTATGTCGAGTACCTCCAGAAGCCGGCAGTACGGGTCAACGTCCACACACAAATTCTCCAGACAGCGGTCTCGAATCTGATCGTTCGTCAACAGGAGGAGACGGAGCGCCGTAGAAGAAAGTGGGCTCGCGACCAGCGAGTGATGGAGGGTGCACTAACAAGACTAGCTCGTTTGAACGATAAACAGAAGGAACAAGTCATCGCAGGAGTCAGTGGACATCCCTTGTTGGATGCCTGCCGGATCGTTGGCGCGAATCTGGGCATTAACATCTCTGCTCCAGCCACTGAAGGCGGTGTGGTCCAAGACGACCTGACTGTGGATCATATTGCCAGGGCTTCACGGGTCCGTACGCGCGAGGTGGTGCTGCAGGGTAGTTGGTACAACGACGACTCGGGACCCATGGTCGGATTCATGGTCGAGGATGATCGTCCCGTGGCGTTGATTCCGCAATCTCCGGGGAAATACCTTTTGCATGATCCCCAGAACGGTTCCGTTACCGGGATCAACAAAGCGACAGCTGCCCAAGTCCAAGGGTCGGCTATTGTTGTGTACCGTCCGTTTCGTTCAGCTAAGCTTACGCTTTGGGATCTTGCGCAGCTGGCGTACCAGAGTTGTTGGAAACAAGATTTCGTGATGATCCTTTTGATGGGAGCCTTTTCTGGAGTGTTAGCCCTAGCAATTCCGGTGGCCACAGGCATTGTTTTTACCAGCATCATTCCCGAAGGGGAGCGGACACAATTACTGCAGGTGGGTTTCTTCCTGGCAGCCAGCGCCTTGGCCACAGTGTTGTTTCAGTATGTACGAGCCATTGCTGTTTTGCGTATGGAAGGCAAAATGGAAAGTGCCTTACAACCCGCTGTTTGGGATCGATTATTGAGTCTGCCGGTGCCATTTTTCCGTCAGTTTACCGCTGGTGAGCTGACCATGCGGGCCATGGGCATCGGCCAAATTCGGCAAATTCTTTCCGGTGTTACATTGAACACAATCTTGTCCAGCATTTTTTCTGTTTTTTCGTTGGCCTTACTGGTCTACTATGATGCCAAGTTGGCCCTTGTGGCGATGGTACTCATTGGTTTGGGACTTATTGTTATGGGATCACTGGGATATATTCAAGTGCGTTATGAACGACAGATATTGGAGGTTTCCAACAGAATTACCGGTCTGGTCTACCAGCTCATTGGGGGAGTGAGCAAGTTCCGAGTGGCTGGAGCTGAGCGAAGAGCCTTTGGCCGATGGTCTACGGAGTTCGTCCGCCAACGGGAACTGACGTTTAAGCGTGAAACCATAGCCAATTGGCTGTCCACATTTAATGCGTTTTTTCCGATCTCCGCCAGCATGATCATATTTTACTCATTAGCAATCTCCGAGCAGCCACTCCCGCCGGGCCAGTTTGTTGCCTTCAACGCGGCATTTATTTCGGTGATGGTATCAATGATTTCCTTATCGGAATCGGTCATTGCGGCGAACGCGGCGATTCCTCTGTACCAAAGGGCGAAACCGATTCTTGAAACGCTTCCAGAATATGATGACACGAAGCTGGCGCCGCGGCCGTTAACCGGTGACATTGAAGTCAGCAATGTTTCATTCCGCTACAAGCCAGACGGACCTTTGATCTTGCAGGATGTGTCCTTTCAAGTGAAAGAAGGAGAATATGTCGGCCTTGTTGGAACCTCTGGGTGCGGTAAATCCACACTGTTCCGCGTTCTGTTGGGTTTTGAACAGCCGGAAGCAGGGAACGTGTATTATAATGGGCAGGATTTGGCTAAAGTGGATGTTCGGTCTGTCCGCAAGCAGCTCGGTGTTGTGCTGCAGAACGGCCAGCTCATGCTGGGAAGCATTTTCGACAATATTGTGGGAGCCAATCCTAACCTAACCATTGAAGACGCTTGGACGGCCGCGGAAATGTCCGGAGTGAAGTCGGATATTGAGGCGATGCCCATGGGCATGCACACGTTCATCAACGAGGGAGCTACGACGATTTCGGGAGGACAAAAACAACGGCTGCTAATTGCCCGGGCCATTGTCAACCGACCGAAGATTCTGCTCTTTGACGAGGCGACCAGCGCGCTCGACAACAATACCCAAGCCATTGTCAGCCGCAGCTTAGACGGCCTGCAGGCTACGAGAATTGTCATTGCCCATCGCTTGAGTACCATCGTTAACTGCGATCGGATCCTGGTTATGGATAAAGGAAGGGTCATTGAATCAGGCACCTACGCTGAACTCATGGCCCACCAGGGGATATTCGCTGAACTGGCATCTCGCCAGCTCGCTTGATCTCCACGACAATGAGGCGTTCTGCCCGCATGGACGAATGATTTTAACG
>SLOZ01000182.1 GCA_007132255.1 Limnochordia bacterium
TCATCGAAGATGACCATATCACCCGGCTCTAAAACACTGCGGATTTCCTCGACCTTTCCCGAGCCAATGAAAGTTCTCCGATCAGGACGCTGGCGTCGTTGAACAAAGGTATCCAACACCATCAGACCAGCATCGCTGGCCAAATCGCGTAGTTCTGTCAGATGATCTCGAATCTGCCAATCCTCTTGTTTGGCGTCCTGAACCGCAACCAAATAGGCATTCTGCATAGGAAACCGCCCTTCTGTCAAACTTTCACCTTTGTCGTCTTTGGTGTATTATTAGTGTACTATATGAATGCGCGGCTGACCACACCTTTGCGGAAAAACTTGCAACTGCGAGAGGTGTTTAGCACAGCTGTTTGCTGGGACAGGAGGGCAACGATGGCCATTATTCTTCATGTAGATATGGATGCGTTTTATGCCGCAGTGGAGGTATTGGATCACCCCGAATATCGCGGCAAGCCTCTCATCGTAGGCGGCGAAAAGAGTTCCCGCCGCGGCGTGGTAGCCACCTGCTCATACGAAGCTAGAACGTATGGAGTTCACAGTGCCATGAGCATCCCCCGAGCGCTCCAGCTCTGCCCCCAGGGGATTTTCGTCCCGTCCCGCATGGAACGTTATCAAGAGGTGTCCAAAAAGATTCACGAAGCGTTTCACGAATTTTCCCCCGTTGTGGAGCCCCTATCGGTCGATGAAGCGTTTCTCGACATGACCGGTTGCGAGCATTTCTATAAAGATCTAGAAGCTATGGGTCATCGCGTCAAGGAGCGCGTTCGAACGCTTTCCGGCGTAACCGCTTCCGTGGGGATTGCTCCGAATAAGTTCCTAGCCAAGTTGGCTTCTGACTACAACAAACCCGATGGGCTATTGGTTTTACGAGCGCCCGACATCGACACGTTCCTGCTTTCGCTCCCGGTCAAGAAGCTGTGGGGAGTCGGTCAGGTTGCCCAACGCCAACTGGCACAGCGGAAGATTTATACTGTCCAGGATCTGCGTAAATATTCGTTGAAATGGCTGCAGACCGAATTTGGCAACTTCGGCACGCACATCTACAAACTGGCTCGCGGCATCGATGAGCGTGTGGTCGAGCCTGCCGCTCAGGCCAAATCCATCGGCCAGGAACTAACCTTTGAGGAGGATTATGCTGATGAGGATACCATTAAGGGAGTTCTGGGTCAATTGTCGGACAAAGTTGGCTGGCGTCTGCGCAAGCATAAATTGTTCGCTCGAACCGTGGTGCTGAAGGTACGTACACCAGAGTTCACGACCTACACACGCAGTTTCACACTGCCGCAGCCGATGCAGGATAACGATACGTTGTTCAATGTCGCATGGCGGCTGTACCAGGAGTTCAGAGGCCAACCGCTGCGCCTTGTGGGTGTTACTGCCTCGAATTTGGGTGCTCAGGGTCAGCAGTTATCCCTGTTTGACGACAACGAGACTGGCCAAAAGCTGAACGAAGTCATGGATGTCCTAAATGACCGTTTCCAGACCACTGCCTTAACCAAAGGCCGTTCGCTGCTGGGTCGGCCGAAACAACCAAAACGCGCAAACGAGCCTCGGGAATGAGGCTCGTTTGTTTGTGCAAACCTAGCTGATTTGGTTCGTAGGGTATGGGTAACGCTGGCGGTCAAACTCATTGCGAATCTCACGGTTCAAAACTCGTAAATACGTACCCTTCATACCCAAAGAACGGGATTCAATGACATTAGCCGACGCCAGTTTGCGAAGGGCGTTGACAATGACAGAGCGAGTAATTCCAGCTTCATCGGCAATCCGGCTTGCAACGAGCAGCCCTTCATCGCCTTCGAGCTCATCGAATATGCGCTGCATGGCTAAGATTTCGGAATAGGACAGACTCTTAAGAGCTGATCGTGCCAGTTTGCTTTCCTGGGCTTCATCTTCTTCTTCTTCCACTTCAGCGTGGGAAATGACCATGCCGATAGCTGTGCCGGTAAACTCACCAATAATGTGATCATCGGTCCCAAACGAGGAAGAATCGGTCACGAACAGCAGCGTACCAACGCGTTTGGTTGCACCGACCAAAGGTACAATCATCATCGTTTCGCCAGTTTCAGCTTGACTTTCGGTTAGAGCACCGACCTTCAAGAGAGTGCTGTTCAAACCATCAGGTACCAAACCTAAACTCAACCAATCTTGATCAAATGGAGTATTTTCGAAACCATCCTCCAGGGAGTAGCCGAGAACCTTGCCACGACGGCTCAGGATATAAATGTTAGTATTCTCGAAACCTTTCCGAAGAGCAGCGGACAATTCATGAAATTTAACTTCGTTGCCTTCCTTTTGTAAAAGATCCATAAACGCCTTTGTTCTCTGCAACAGCATCTGCGACGTCATCCTTTCGTACCACTTATTTTTATATTTTTATCCAATTAACCAAAATCTTTCAACATATGCAATTATAACGGATAAGCTAAGGTAAGTCAACCAATATTCGTCGGACCACAGGTCCTAATTTTACCAAATATGCCATTTTGTTCCATCTAAAATAAGTGATAATGGTATTCGTTTCGGTTCGAAACAATCCGTAGATAAATTTACTACAATTCTCGCATTACGTCAAGCCCAAATTGATAGAAAATTTCCAGTGGTGTTGACACGATACAAACACCATGCTATCATATCCAAGTACGATAAATGTTGTGCCGAAGTGGCGGAACTGGCAGACGCGCTGCGTTCAGGGCGCAGTGGGCATTACGCTCGTGCGGGTTCGACTCCCGCCTTCGGCACCATTTTTTATTTCGACAGACTTTGGGAGCGAAAACGCCCTTGACCAAATGGTCTTGGGTGTTTTTTTGTGCCTTTCTTCGTCTGCGGCGTCTCTATTTCAGCGCTTTCTGGATAACAGGGCGACTCGGTTCTTCATTCAGAAACCATTTTTGAACGCATTTATCGGCATCGCCAAAACCCATACAGCCGCGGCAAACCCGGGAGCCATCTAAGCCGGTGCTGCCTAACTTCGCATAGTTCACAGCCCACTCTTCTTTACAACATCTCGCAGGAACCGTTGACCCCCACATCGAAGAATTGGCTTGTAGAACAACCCATTTGATTCCAGGCGGTGATACCATGGCCCATCGCACAGCTAAAGGCGCCTATAAAAAACTGGAGGAACGTCTCAACCGTTTCCCCCAGGGGGCACCTCCATCCGACACCTTATACCAGATCCTCCGCCTTCTTTTCACCGATCAGGAAGCCGAAATGGTGGCGCAGCTTCCGATAAAACCCTTCACCGTCAAGACAGCGAGCCGGGTCTGGAAACTTCCCGAGGCCGAAGCAGCCAAAATCTTGGACACCTTAGCCAGTCGCGCCGTTCTTCTAGATGTTGACCACGAAGCTGGCAGGCAATATATGCTGCCACCGCCCATGGCCGGATTCTTCGAGTTTTCCATGATGCGGATGCGACAAGACCTCGACCAAACACTACTGGCTGAGCTGCTGCATCAATATCTCAATGTCGAGGATGACTTCGTTAAAGACTTGTTTTTCGGCAGTGAAACTCGTTTAGGCCGTGTTTTTGTCCAAGAGACTGTCCTATCCGCGGACAATACTATCCACATCTTGGACTTTGAACGGGCCAGCCACACAA
>SLOZ01000351.1 GCA_007132255.1 Limnochordia bacterium
AAAGAAAGGATCGTGATCGACGGATGGCAACGACGCAAGAGTTCATTCAAAGCCTGAAGTACAATTCTGATGGCTTGATCCCGGCAGTGGTTCAGGACGTTCATGATAAGAGCGTGCTGATGGTAGCCTATATGAGTCCTGAGTCGCTCGAACGCACTTTGTCCACGGGCCAAGCCACCTATTACTCCCGCAGTCGGCAGAAGCTTTGGTTAAAGGGAGAAACGTCCGGGCATCTCCAGCACGTGCAGCGCATTACCTTTGATTGTGATCGTGACACCTTAATTCTGCACGTAAAGCAGGTGGGTGTGGCTTGTCATGAAGGGTATCGTTCGTGCTTTTACCGCGAGGCCCAAGTCAGTGATGGCAGCGTCAATGAGATTGTCATTGGTTCTAAAGAATAAGCAAGTTTCGGTTGAAGGAGGATATCTATTTTGTTAAACATCGTGCTGCCTTCGGGCAGTCTGCAAAGGCCGACCACTGAACTGTTTGCAGCGGCCGGATTGGCTGTTACTACCACAGATTCCCGTTCCTATGAGGCATCCATTGACGATCCGCGCGCGTCCTTGGTGCGCTGGATGCGGCCTCAGGAAATCCCCGTCTACGTTGCGGAAGGTCTCTTTGATATCGGTATCGGGGGCTATGATTGGATCGAAGAACGCCAGTGTCAGGATGCGGTGGAAGTCATTGCCAAGTTCAGCTACAGCCGCCAGACCAATCGCCCGGTACGCCTCGTGGTGGCCGTGTCCAAGGATGCACCCATGAACAGCGCTAAGGATATCGCACCGGGAAGTCGCGTTACAACGGAGTATGTTGAAGTGTCTCGCCAGTATTTTGCCGGTCTGGGCATTCCTGTAAAGATCGAGTTTTCCTATGGTGCTACGGAAGCCAAGATTCCCGAAATTGCTGATGTGGCTGTGGAGTTGACTGAAAGCGGCTCCAGTCTGCGGGCCAACGGCCTGAAGATCATTGACACGGTGATGGAGTCCAGCACCGTACTTATGGCCAACAAGGCGGCTTGGGCGGACCCTGCCAAACGTCAACCCATCGAAGAGCTGCTGAGTCTTCTCAATGGCACCTTGGCTGCTCGCAACAAGGTTCTGCTGAAAATGAACGTCCCCACAGACTCTTTGGAGGCTGTTCTCAACGTCCTGCCCTCTATGAAAAACCCGACCATTTCGAAATTGGCCGGCGGCGATGTGGACTATTGGGCCGTGGAGTCGGTGGTGGAGAAATCGACCTTGAATGTGCTGATCCCACAGCTGAAAGCAGCCAACGCCGAAGGAATTCTGGAGCTGCCCATCGCGAAGATCATTCCGTAATTCGCTCAATGGCAAGAAGGCACACCCCTATACGAGGTGTGCCTTCGGCGCGTTGCAGATGCTGTTTCAGACCGACATGTCGTACTTAGCAGGGTCAAAGTCTACGGCAGCACTTTCCTGCAGCATGCGGGCTGTGAAGTCTGCCTCCGAATCTTCCATGGCGGCAACTTGTGCTTCCATGCTATCTAGATAAGCGACTTCCCGTTCATTCAAGTCCAGCTGCCCAGTTTGGGATGCGGTCCGCAGCACTTTAATCCCCTGCGCAGCAGCGATCTTAGCCCGTTCGTACCAAGAACGGCCTTTGACAATCTCGCCGCTGATCGCCAGGACGACATCGGGTCGCAGCACATAGGCTTGGGGATCCAAGGCGCTATCCGATTCTACCAAGAGATCACGCAGGATCAGCTCCTGTTTGTTGGCGGTGGCCGTATTGAAGAGACGGCAGTCGTAAGCCAGTTGCTCCAAATAGACGGTGGGGGCCATGCCGCTCAACAGCTTGACGTTCTCGACGGACTCGTTGCTCCACAGATCGGCTAGGGCGCCGGCGATATTGCCCACCGTACTTAAGTGAGCGCAGGCGCTGGTCTTGCCTTCCATGGAAATCGGAGTACCAGTAATGGCTTTCACGTAAACGCCTTCATAACCGCAGTCTTTGTGAGGGCCCACCGCTCCCTGGCCGTAGGCTGCTAAGGAACGAACCGCACTGATCACGCGCACCACAGCGCTGAAGGTCTTAGAGACGTAGCCGCGATCGGCTAAGACCATGGCGGTATTGGCAAACCCACAGGCCGTATCACCAGAGGCAATGGTATTGGTGCTCGCTGCCACCGACGAGATTCCTGCCCAAAGCCGCTCCATGTCCCTAGTTCCCACAACACCCAGGGCGAACAAGGATTGAGCAATATCCCCGTACATGACGGCATTGTCGTGCAGGTGCTTGCCGCCCACGGATTCAATGGCCAGCAGGTCAGCACCGGCTTCGGCACAGCCTTGGAAGCTCTCCATTAAAACATCCCACTGGCGTCCCCGCCACATGTGTTCCACGACGCCTTCCCGGATATCCACCGGAGTCATCCGCAGCAGCCCGGGCAGGTGATGTTTGGCCTCGAAATCTGCCAGCACCCCTTTCACCACCTTGGTGACTTCCACGCCCCAGGCGGGTTCCATGGTCAGCGGCGGCAGCAGCTCGACCTCGATGACCAGACCAGGAACGCCCAAATCTACAGCTCGCTGGCAGACCCCAGTGGCCATCTCCTCATACTGGCGGCGTACTTCGCCCATGGTGTCTTTGGTAATGGTCATCATCGGCAGTGTGAAGTTTACTTCCGGGTAGACCATACCGCCGCCAATGGTCATGCCATTGGAGAAGGATAGCGGGTTTGTAGCTCGCCCAAACACGAAGTCGTTCAAGTGTTCATAAGCCAGACTGTTAAATGGAACTGTCATCATCTTCGAACTCCTTTCAGATTTTGATGTACCGCTGAGCGTGGTCTCTGTGAAGCATTAGTTTTCGCGACCCATCTTGGGGCAGCCTGGTCTCAAATTCCTATGTTGCTTACTTTTATATTATGCGCTTTGGCCAATAAAGTCTGGTAAATCCTTTTGGACTTTTTGCACTATTTTGTTGCCATAGGCTCCAAACTTCCCTGGATAGGCAGAAGACTTCACCAAAGTCGGTGAAGTCTTCAAGAACTACAGGGCATCGTTTGCTGCTAGTGGGCCGTCATCACGCTTCGATTGTCGTCGCATAACTATCAGCCGGCCGTGCTAACGCATAGCCGCGCCGGCGCATCTCTGCGGACACCATGGCACCGTCAATATCAGGCAGTGATCTGCCGGTCTGGACGGCCACGGCGGCCGCAAAGCCCAAAGCTTCGCCCATGGGTACAGCATTTCCGGTTACTCGGTAGGAAGCGTGGGCGAAGAAATCGCCGCTGATGCAGCGCCCGGCCATACCGAGGTTCTGGTAGTTGGCGGCGATCAAACTGCGCAGCGGAATCTGATACGGCTGGATTTCGACACCTTGGCTGCCGCAGCCTAAGGTGTCGTCGGGGTCCAAGGCATGGATATCGACGCCAAAATGTACCGTGCAGATACCGTCGGCAAATCGTCGACCGGCCTGCATATCGTCCAGCGTCAGACCATATCTGCCCTCAATGCGGCGGCCTTCCCGCAGTCCAATGTGCGTGGAGGTACTCAGCAAGCGCAGATCCTTCCAGCCTGCTTTTTCCCTGAGGACGGCGATGGCTGCATGGAACTCGCGGCGGGCCCGCAGAG
>SLOZ01000140.1 GCA_007132255.1 Limnochordia bacterium
TTCATCGGGTAGGAGCAAACGTTGTACCCAAGGTCTAGGAACGGGTTGATTTTCCCGGTATCCCGAGCAAACTCATGCCGAACACCTCGGTAAAATCGCTGCTAAAGCGATTTCGAGTCTCTTGTTATGAGCTCGCCAGGGCACTTTATCAACACGTTTCTAGGTTGCTTTATCTTGCGCTGCGGCACAACGTCTCAGTCCAGTTCGGGTCCGAGCAAGTAGTGGCGGCCGAAGCGGCTGAGCATACGGTCAGTCTTGGCAGCGTTTGGACTCTTCCACCTAAGTTACCCCGAACCCAAAGCCGATGAAAAGGCTGGTGTGTCCCAGGAGGGATTGCCCCCTAGGACACTACTGTTGACCAATGTCTAGTTCACGATTCTGCATCTGCGATGTCACGGAAATGCTAGCTGCGTCGGTTCCGTGATCCTCTGCTTTCTCTCAGGAGTTCCAGCGGCAACTGTAGTCTCAGAACACCGTGTTACTGGACAGGTCGCAGGTTGTAATAAATCTGAATGCCTGCAAAGTTGTGCTGTGGCGGTGCATAAGGATTCTCGGCTGTCGGGAAGCCCTCCCAATACGTTTCGTTGAAGGTATAGAACTCCCACGGTCTATGCATCAAGCCGATGACCGGGATCTCCTGCATGAACAGAATGTTGAGCTCGCGAAAGACCTGTGCCACCTCTTCATCACTGGACGAGAATGCAGCCTTATCTAACAGCTCATTTGCTCGTTCACTGTAAAAACGATTGTAGTTCGAGAAGGCAGTCTGCCCAACTTCCGGTACACCCCGACCGTCCATAACATCCCGGAAGCGCTGCCAGGGGTGGGCCTTGCCATATCCACCACCAGGAGAGTCCATCATGATGTCAAAGTTTCCTGTCTGCATCATGTCAGACCGTACGGGAGCTTCCGGAAAGTTGGTACGAACGTCGATACCCACTGCTTGAGCGCCGGCCGCTACAATCTCCAAAGCAGTCATCCAGTCGGTCCAGCCATAGGGACATACAGCATCCCAAGGACCAAGCCGGGTACCGTCTGGTAGGACATAGATGCCATCAGAACCCTTAGCAGCCCCTAAATCCTCTTCAAGAATTCGCACAGCCTCTTCAGGCTTGTATTCCCAGCCATACGTTATGGCATCTTCTTCATTAAAGTATTTGGACTCGGGACTGCCAGCGTGAATCAGGAAGCCCGGTTCCTTCGGCTCGGAGTATCTCGACATGGCCGTCTCAGCGATACGCGCGTAATCAATCGAATAAGCTAAGGCGCGGCGCACTTCTGGGATATCCAGTGGATACTGGTAGCTCAAGATAATTGATGGAATACTGGCCGGGAGAATATGGAGTTTGCAGACAGCCGGGGTCTTTGCGTGCCCTCATGCCGTTCATACGCTAGGCATTGATTGATGTAGTCCACAGGTGAACCTTCATCGATAAGCCGAGCGCCCGTCCGAGCCACCGCTCAAAACAGTACCTTGCCCAACGCCGGCCCTGGAGAACGGCCCGGATGCATTGAAGGAACGCAACCACGTTTCCGCAAGCACCAATGGCTTCGTGCCTGGTTGAAGACATGTTATCCAGGACCCCCAGAACACCTATGGCTTTATTACCTCCGGGATACCCTCAGTGGCAGATAAATCGGCAATATCCAAGAGGAAGAGCTGGTTGGATCCCTTGTTCTCGGGATCCCCAGCGGTGAACAAAATCCATTTTCGGTCGGGTGTGACCTGGGGATGGAAGTGTGAGCTCTGTCCGCCCCCATAGGTGGGCCAGTCGCCCATCAGTTTCAGCCACGTATCAGCACCCTGCGGCTTGTGTGCCTGTAAGAAATGGATGTCGTGCACCCCATCGGTCTCTCGTGTCTGGGACGAACGCTTGTGGCCGCGCTGTTGATTCTCAAAGAACCAAAGTCGTCCCTGCGGATCCCATCCGGTATGGGTGTAGCCAAAGTAGTCTGGCAGCGGAAACTCATAGCGCTTATGCGAGAACGGATGGTACAAGCCCGCAGAAACACCTTTAGATGATCCCAGAACTTCATAGATCAAACCGCGTTCGGTAGCCAGATAGTGGCAGACACAACCACCATAAGCGTCTTGGGTCCGCAGATGCGTGTACCAACCTCCCTCAAGGTTCGTCCACAGCATCCCGTTTTCGGCAGTAGGATGACAAAACACAACGTGCTCATCATCCCATGGCAGTACATGATGAATCGGGCTGTTAATTCGAACCAGTTCCCGGTGCTCTTGTGTTTCAAAATTGTAGGCGGCTAGTACAGTGCCCCGTGACAAACAGCGACTATGTCCATGGGGAGCCGTCATCATCTCGTTCACGAATGTGTCCCGATCGTGATGAATATATACCAGCCATTGGCCATTGGGGGTTACGCAGTTCTGGCCAATGGCCATTCTAGATTCGGGCAGCCGGAACAACAAGCGGTCGGTCAACGAATCCAGTCCAACACAGCGTACATCACAATCATCGAAGTAGACCACTTCCCGCCGTTCTTGGTTCAGAACACTTCTATGGTCCAAGACCCCTGATCCTTTATCCACACACCAAGGATACCACAAGGTGTTTGGAGCTTTGGCGTTCGTGATTTGCACCTGCTCACCTGTGTGCAGATCTAGTCGGTATAATTGCACTTCTTGCTCATGGGCATGATGGAAAACGAGATAGCGCTGGTCTTTCGTCATGGTCGGGATAAAGTAGTACAGAGGATAATTGAAACCGGGAAGATTGGTCAGCTGCACGACTCTGCGGCCGGTTTCGGGAGCTGCCAATGTCGTGAAACCGCGAAACAAGTCCATAAACATCACCTCATCCAATCCCAGAATTGAAGTCACAATCGCCGGAAGCCCTAGAAAGCCATGCGCTCCCAGCCCTTGCTGTCCGCGGACACGGGCGGCAGTCCCAGGATGTCTCGGGCCGTGTGCACGTAGTAGCGATAATGCTCCAACGGTGTACCGTTGGGAATGCGGTGGTCCAAACCAAACACCGTACCCGTCTCGGCGGTGAGCGGCTGTAGCTTATACTCCAGTTCTCTGCGAATGGCTGCTTTGTCCTCGCGCAGGACGTGCTTATCGATGCCGCCTTTAAAGGCTACTCTGTCCCCATACTTTTCCCGACTGGCCACAATGTCCATACCGGCAGCTGGTTCCATAGGGTACATGACATTGACCCCGCACTCCAAGAAGGCATCGATAACGGCATTCATGTTGCCATCGCTGTCTTGAGAAAAAAGCTTGGTCCCCCGCTGTGAAACGAGATCCCAAACCGCCCTATAATAAGGCTTCAAGAACTGTTCAATGGTCCGCGGGCCAATCAGACAGCCCGACTTCCCGGCCATGTCTTCGTGGATGTGCAGATTGTCGATTACCAGCGTATCTGTGATTCGTTCCAACACCTTGATGGCCGTATCACAAGCTGTATCGAGAATGTCCTGCATCAGCTCTGGCTGGTCATAGTAAGCGAGACAGGTGAACTCCTCACCCATAAGCTGCCGGGGAAAATCGAACCCGCCCGGAATTCCGGCACCAACGAGATAACCCTCTTTCTGAAGGGCTTTGGCCTTCTCCACCTGTTGCCAA
>SLOZ01000093.1 GCA_007132255.1 Limnochordia bacterium
AAAAAACAGTGGCGTAGAGAACAATGCGTGATATTGAGGCCAGCTTCATTGCTGATCTAGAATCAGTCGGGTTTTTGAAAGCTCAGTCCGAGTCAACTGTCACGTTTAGCCGTCGAAACACCGCTATCCAATGGAGCGCTAGCCAGTGCGACAGTGTAGTGTCCATGCTCTTCGACAACCAGCTGCAATACTCCTCGTCAGACAGTCAAGAAGCCGTCAGCCAATTGGGATTGAATCCCAAGCACCTGGTACATGTCAATGATTTCCATCCAATTCCTATCACACCAACTCACAGCGGATCTGCCGTTGAATCTGATTTCTGCTGCACGGAGCCTCGTAGAAGGTCAAGGGCAAGGACAGGCCGAATCCATTCTGTAGACAAGATAGGGCAGTTGACGCACCGTTCAGACATGACGTCACCCTGGGTGCCAACGACAGCAGCCAGGAATGCTGCCAAGCCATCGGGAGGAATGATCTATGGATCATCTAGAAAAGGCTAAGGGAGCGCTTTTTGATCTGGATCTCAAGAAAGCAGTCGACCTTGCCTCGTACGCAGTGAGCCAAGCATCGGCAGGAGCCGAAGAGTATCTCTTCTTGGCCCATCTACAATGGCACTTCAAGCAAGACGGCGACGCTTCTCTGGACACCCTTGGTCGCGGTTTCCATATGCACGTTCAAGATCCCAGATTTCCCAAAGCCAAGGCTGACACTTTGGTTGAACTAGGGAAGCCGGCACAAGCGATCTCAGATTATATTCGAGCCATAGAACTCTTGGAGCTCGATGAGAGCCGAGCCGACGGCGGTTTGCGCGACTCCGAAGAAGCCCAATCCGACGCTTTCCCTGGCGGTTATGAAGCGGTTGCGGATCCTCTGGCACTGTTGTATGACATCCTGTGCTCCATTGGACGATGCTACCTCCAGTTAGACCGCGAAGCGGAGGCTGTAACATGTCTGGAGAAAGCGTTAGAACACAACCCCATGGGTTTCGGTGCCAATCGCCTCTTGCGGCGGATTTACCTTCAACACGGCGAATATCGGGAGTTTCTGCATCTGTGGAAACTCGATCATGGTCTTCTTCATGAAGGAGATGTGGTGGGGACGATCGCCGACGATGCGTCCCAGCTGCAGCGTTCAATCGAATCGTTGGTTGAACAACCTTCCTCTGCTAAGCTCTTCCAGTTGGGTTATACACTGCGCAGCTTAGGACTTCATGATGAAGCCTTAGTGGTCTGGACTTCCCCAGCGCATAAAGAGTCCTTGTCCGATGCGATCCTCGAGGACATTCGAAAGACAGAACGACTCCTAGCTATCATGACCGAGTATGCGGCAGCCAGCGAAAACCTTTACCGGGCATTAATGGACGGTGAACGCAGGAAACCAAAACGCCATATCCAGATGCTGTATGCAATTCTTTGGAAAGTAACACCGGACTATGAAAAAGTTGCGCACCTTCCTGATCGTTACACCCGGAAAAACTGGGAACGGCTTTGTCGGTTTTTCGAACGTCAGCTTCGCATCCACATTCACTCCTTTTTTGGCGACAAGAGCGTCGTCTACGGGACCTACGTTTCCCATTGGACGAATGAACGCTATCATCTGCTGGATCCGGGTTATAACAAAGGTCGCTTTGTCTACCGCGAATTGGCTCGTGACATTGACCAGAGTTTCCTCGCTTGGGCGTGGCAGTACTTCAACAGTGGTCCAGCGGGGTGGTCTGGGCAATTCGGATACCGAGAAATCTATCGTTGTACAGACGCCTACAAATGCGTGACCATCGAATGGGCCACGCTTAAGGATACAGCCCGTCAAAAAAGAGCAGAAGACGAAATCGCAGACCTACTTGCGTCCAATCGCTATGAAGTCACTGAAGTATTTCACTGCCCAGCATTGGTCGACCGCATTCGCTATCGGTATGCCGAAGCCGTTGCAGATCAACTGTCGGAGGAACTTAGGATTGATGGTCTCCCCGGCGAAGGCGCTGGCAAGTTGGCGTTCTTCCAAGCCTGCTATGAGCAGAGTCTCTATACATCACTCTGTCGCCATGAGGGCAGCTATGCGTTGGGGCCCGAAACCATAGGTATGGTTATCCGGACGCAGCTCTATGGCTGGCGGCGTGGGATGCGGCAGCTGGGAACTGCAGCGGAATACCGGGCTCGTTTGAGTGAGATGATCCATGCACAGATACCGGTGGATCCGCTTCGGCATATCTTAAGCCGTGACATCGACTCGCAGACCACATTTGGTCTAGCACATAGAAAGTTAATTGGCGACATGGTGAGACACATTGCTGAGCATTCCCATGCCTTTGCAGAAATTGATACAACAAGGAATATCATGCTCCAGCTTCACCGTTTGAACATGGACCAAATCAGCAAAATTGCCCGAGCCATTATCTAGCACTGGCAGAAGCAGCTCAGCTTCCATGGTGAGCTTCCCAGAGCCAACTCAATGTTTAAGAGTTAAATGGTGTGGGTTGATTGCCGAATTTTGTTCAAAAAAGACCTTGCACTTGACGCGACGTCAAGTGCTACACTGAACCTACAAGGACGTACACCACGGCGAAAGGAGGAGACACATGCGTTCAGAGACCCCACACACACTACCCATTCAGAACATCGTTGCAGAACTGCAACTCACCAGCCGAGCACTGCGCCATTGGGAAAGCAAGGGCCTGATAACCAGCGAACGGGATCCCGAATCAGGCTGGCGCTGTTATACGACATCCATGGTGACCCGTATCCGGCTCATCGCCATTCTGCGGCGTCTCAACCTTCCACTTGCTGACGTTGAGCGCATAACAAACAACCCCACTCCAGCGAACGCAGCCGATGTCATTGGCCGTCATATCGAGACATTGAACGCTGAGCTTGAACAGCAGCAGTACCGGTTACAATTACTCAAGCGAGTTCTACAGCACATCAACCAAGCCGCCCAGTCAACGTTTTCTGCGGCCGCGGCTGCCGACAGACCTGTTCATTCTAAGAGTGGTGAAACGTTGTTCCAACTCCTGAACACGCCGGTGTCGTCCCAAGAAGAAAAGGAGGATTCCAGAATGCATACCCAGACAGACAAACCCACCGCGTTTCGAATTGTGAACCTGCCGCCGATGCGCACCGCAGCCCATGAAGCGAGAGGCAGCAATCCGGAAGATCAAGCGCTCAATCCCCTCTTGGCTTGGGTTGAAGAGCAGAAGTTGATGGGCACTGCCCGCATTTTCGGTTACAACACCACAGCATACGAGCCTGGTGATGCCGAATACGGCTGGGGAGCCTGCATCACCATCCCCGACGATGTGAAGCTTCCGTCGGCGTTTCAAGAGAAGTTTCTGCCCGGTGGCACGTATGCGGCTTTGGATAGCAGCCACGAAATCTATGACTCTTGGCAAGCACTTTCCGGAGCTATCGAAACAAACAACGTCTGGAGGCTCGACCAGCAGCGACTGTGTTTAGAGGAACACATTCCCAGCGCTGACCCTGATGCCACGGTGGGTTCGTTCTACTTGAACTTGCTGGCGCCCATCAGCAAACGCTGACGAACGCCAGAGGTGAGCGCAAAAGTGGGCGCTCACCTC
>SLOZ01000146.1 GCA_007132255.1 Limnochordia bacterium
AGGACGAGTCCTTAAGCTTGATAGCGGCGCCATTACCGATACTTACTTCCATACGAGGAGCTTCAGGAGTATCCCCGGTCAATGTCACATCCAGGGCCACACCAAGATCCGGGTCGATGCCATAGGCACTGGTTCGGGCGCCTCGAATACCCACTTCTTCTTGGGAAGTAAATACGAAGAAAAGGTCGTTCGCCGTGGTTGGGACTCGCTTAATGGCCTCCACAAGCACGGCGCACCCAATGCGATCATCCATGCTCTTGGCAATCATACGCTGACCAAGATCGGTGAACTCGCGATGCATAATGCCAAAATCCCCAATGGCCACCTTGGCTTCTGCTGCGGCTTGATCTACAGCACCGATGTCGATGAAGAGCTTGTCCAAGGATACGTCCTTGGCTTCGCCTTTTTCACGACCGATGACACCGATGGTGCCATTAGCGAACCGAACTCGATGACCCAGAAGGCTGAAAGGGTTCAGACCGCCGACATTGAGAAAACGGAGAAATCCCTTGTCATCGATGTGGGTGACGACAATCCCGATCTCATCGGCATGACCGGCAAACATGATGCGTTTGCCGCCGCCTGTGCCTTTTTTGATAGCGATCAGGCTGCCTAGAGCATCCGTGCGCACTTCGTCGACGTAATCGGCAATCATGTCCTTGATAAGGGTCACCACTTCTGTCTCATATCCCGACGGGCCAAAGGCCTCCACTAACGTTTTAATGGTCTCTTTCATGGCTTACAAAACCTCGCTTTCTGGTAATCGCTGGAGAAACGCCTGCATAATCTTCAGTGCGCCTTGATAATCGTCGCGACTCAGCACTGAAACCGGTGAGTGAATGTAGCGACATGGTAGTGCCAGCACGGCAGCGGGAACGCCAGAACGAGTCAACGCTATGGCTCCTGCATCGGTGCCACCAGTGGTCGTGCGGCGCATCTGCACGGGGACTCCAATGTCTTCAGCGATAGAGCGCAGACGATTAACCAGTTTCGGATTTGTGATGACGCTGCGATCCATGAACGTCAAGCACGGGCCTGCCCCGACGGTTGTTGCATGTTTGTGATCGGGGGATCCCGGGGTATCCGATGCCGTGGTGGATTCTAAAACCACAGCTAAGTCTGGGTCGATGCCATAGGCGGCCGTGGCGGCACCGCGCAGACCAACTTCCTCCTGAACCGTGAAGGCGCCAAAGACCGGCGTGGTATACTGACTCCGAAGTAGTTCCACTAAGAGTGCGCAGCCAGCTCGATCGTCAAAGGCTTTAGCCTTCCAGCGGTCCGCCCCTAGGTTCTCGAAGCCTGTGGTAAAATAGGCGTAGTCACCAAGGCTCACGAGGCGCTCGGCCTCTTCTTCTTTGCTACAGCCGATATCGATATACATTTCTTCAAGACCAAAAGGCCGCTTCCGTTCCGGAGGTTTCTGCAGATGAATCGGTTTGGCGCCAATCACCCCTGGAGTTCGTTTCTCACCAACGACTACTGTCTTAGCCACCAATACCCGCGGATCCACTCCGCCGACCGGTCGGAATTTCAACATGCCATTTTTCTCGATACCCATTATCATGAGACAAACTTCGTCCATGTGAGCGGCGAGCATGATCTTGGGCCCAGAGGCTCCGGTGTTCTTGGCAGCAATTAGGTTACCCATAGCATCGGTGCGGATGCTGTCGACAAGCGGCGTAACCTCCTGCCGCAGAAGGTCTCGTACTTCCTTTTCATGGCCCGGACCTCCGCAGGCTTCCGTGAGTCGTTTTAGTAGCATAGCAATCCCTCCACAAATTCTGCTTCCACTGAGGCGGTGAATACAGCCATCAATCGTCCTGCAGCTGCCACATCGGAATAGGTCAGGGTTTCTACGGGTGTATGCATGTAGCGCAGCGGGATGGATAGGAGAATCGTGGGTACCCCAGCTCGCGCCACCTGGATGGCGAATGTGTCTGTACCTCCTGGGGAAGGCGAAGGATCCACCGAAAAAGGAATATTCCATTCTTTTGCAGTCTTTGACAATGCCGTGAAGAGCTGCGGGTGAACATGTGGACCCACGCCAATACCCGGGCCGCCACCCAGCTTGATGGTTTCAGAGTCTGCCAGTCCGGGCATGTCACCGAATGTGACATCAATGGCGATGGCCAGATCAGGCATGATTCCGTACGCACTGGTGATGGCGCCGCGCAATCCCACTTCCTCCTGGACTGTTGCCACTGCATAGATGTCAGCGGTGTGGCTCATGTTGGCCAGATGCTGAAAGCATTCGAGCACAGCGGCGACACTGGCTCTATCGTCCATGGCTTTGCCGGCCATGAACTGGCCCTGCAGATCCAGGCACGAGCGACGCAGGGTAACAAGGTCGCCCACAGAGAGATGCACTTCTGCCGCTTCTTTTGATGTGTAACCGCAGTCGATGAACATTTCATCCAAGGGCACAGACTTTGTCCGCTCCTCGGGTTCTTGAACATGCGGTGGCTTGGCCCCAATGACGCCTGGTACCGTCTTTGTGCCGTGAATCAGTACCTCTTGAGCCACAAGAACACGTTGGTCAAAGCCCCCGATGGTGCTGAACCGGGCAAAACCATCGTCTTCAATCTTGGTGAGGATGAGCCCGATTTCGTCCATGTGGGCAGCCAACATGATTTTAGGGCGCGGCTTCGCGCCCGTACCCTTCTTGAACATGATCAAATTGCCCAGAGCGTCGCGGCGAATTTCGTCGGCCCAAGGACAGGCTTCGCTGATGATATCCGCCACAGAGTCTTCGTGTCCTGAAACACCGGAACCCTCAGACATCGTGCGCAGAACGTTACGAATGTCCAATCTATCTCCCTCCTGTTATCGTAATTTCGTACGTTGTTTCTCGCTACCCGAAGGAAAATCCTTTTTTTTGACGAAGTAATATAGAGAAAATGAGGTGAATGGATTGCCGAAAGAACCAATCTGGTTTGTTCGTTGTTTCGTGCTTGTATTTGGGATTATGCTCTTGGGTCTAGGTATCACATTCTCCATCCAAGGTGGTTTGGGTGTGAACGCCTGGACCGTTTTTCACGTGGGTATCAGCAGCCTGACCGGGTTAAGCGTTGGGCGAGTCACGCAGTTTGTCGGCTTAGTCTTGTTGGCGTTGGGCGCTGTTATGCTGCGGCAGCCTCCAGGGGTAGGCACAGTGATCAATATGCTCTTGGTGGGTTGGTTTGTTGATCTGTTCATGGGTCTTCCCTGGCCGCATCTCGGTCATTGGGGGTACCAGTTATTGTATGTCATGGTGGGAATTAGTCTGATTGGTATGGGGACAGGTATGTATATCTCGACGAACTTCGGAGCTGGGCCACGGGATGCCATAATGCTCGGTTTGTCTCGTGTTTGGAAGAAACCTGTGGGTCGGATTCGGTCCGGCATGGAGTTGACCGTTTTAGTGGTTGGGTTTCTTATGGGCGGTCCAGTAGGGGTAGGCACACTTTTCAGTGTCATGGTTGGACCCATTGTCCAGTGGAGCCTGCAAGGTATGAATCGCTACTGGGAGGTCCGATGGCATGTGCAGCGTCGGCACGCTTGAGCCCTTGGATAGTGGTGTCTACGTG
>SLOZ01000479.1 GCA_007132255.1 Limnochordia bacterium
ATTATAGGGAACAGCTTTAATCACCGTGTGTCGGACCTCTTCTGCGTCAAGCTTGTAAAGAACATCATCCCAGCCATCATCAGGTAGTACTTCAGCGTCGCCGGTAATGATGCTGATACCACCCAAGAGCTCGGATTCGTACTCAGCCCGCAGTTCACTGTCATGCGTCAAGCGGATTCGGCTCAGGGGAGTATGAGGATTGTCCACCTCCTCCAGACAGTACACCAGCGGACCACGCTGCAGAGCCACTTTGCCATTGGCCATACGGATCTGTGGATGCCCTACGACTCGTTCCACCGGCATCGCGAGCGAAACGTCAATCTTGTCTCCGGGCCGCCATTCGCGTTCCAAAACTGCATAGCCCTTCTCTAGCTGTTCATCCACGGCGATGGCCTCGCCGTTAACCGATACCGCCGCTTCCCGGCACCAATCGGGAATGCGCAGCCGTAGGCTGAAGGTCTGTGGTTGCTCCATGTCTAGATTAATACCTACCCGTCCATCCCAAGGATAGTTCGTGGTCTGCCGAAGTTTCACCGTTCCGTTTGGGATAGCAAACTCGGCACTGCCCTGCATATACAAGTGTATCCAAATGTCCGAATCCCCATAAGAGTAGCCGTATTCCCCAACGCTGGCAATGAGCCGGGAAATATTGCCGGGGCAGCAGGCGCAGCCGAACCAAGGCTCGCGATGATGGTTGCCCAAACTGGCCAAAGGATTTACGTAGAAGAAGCTATCTCCGGCCAACGACACACCGCTCAACGCCCCATTATATAGGGCTCTCTCCATGACATTGGCAAAGCGGCTATCACCGGTCATCTGCAGCAGCCGATGGTTCCAGAAAACAAGGCCAATGGCAGCACACGTTTCGCAGTATGCTGTTTCTTCCGGCATATCATAGTCAAAGGTAAAGCCTTCATTGCTGCGGGAGGGTCCGATACCGCCTGTTACGTACATCTGTTTTAGGCAGACATTTTCCCAAAGGGTTTCACAGGCAGCAATGAGGCTGGTGTCGCCAGTTTTTTTGGCAACATCCACCATGCCGCAGTAAAGATACATGGCCCGTACAGCGTGACCGACTACCCGAGTCTGCTCCCGCACGGGAACGTGAGACTGATTGTATTCATGGCTGCCGAATGTGTATGCCGCAGGGTCTTCGCCTCGGCGCTGGGCTTCGATGTCAAAGTAATGGGGCTGTTGGCCGCGCTCGTCGACGAAAAATTGCGCCAATTCCGCATAACGCTCTTCGCCCGTGCAGTGATAGAGTTTCATCAGCGCGAGTTCGATCTCTTCGTGGCCCGGATAACCGCGCAGTTTGCCGTCCTCCGGCCCGAAGACAGTATCGATATAGTCGGCATAGCGGCACATTATATCCAACAAACTCCGTTTGCCGGTGGCATGGTAATGGGCCACAGCTGCCTCCATAAGGTGGCCGGCGCAGTACAGTTCATGGCAGTCCCGCAGATTAGACCAGCGTTTTTCCGGTTCCACAGCTGTGTACCAACTGTTGACATAGCCATCGGGCCGCTGCAGTTTGGCAAACTTGGCAATCACCTCGTCCAACAGCGCTTCTAACTCTGGATCCGGCTGCGTTTGGAGACTATACGACGCTGTTTCGATCCATTTGGCCACGTCGGAATCCCAAAAGATATGCCGTGACGTTGGATCACCAGGTTTGTAGTCCGGATCAATACCATCGATTCTTCCGGTGGTTTTGCAGTGATGGTACTGAATGGGAATCGTCACTGTGCGGTTGATCTCCTGACGCGGTTTCCAAAAATCGTCGTCGATGGTGACATGGTTAAACTTCAAGGGCTGTAAAGCCATGGGCCATGCACTTCCTTTCGTCTGAGATTACGAACTGTTGGGATGCGATTGTGCGGCTATTCGTTTCTGGCTCAACGCATAGCCACATGATTGGCGAATGACCAAGGGACAGTGAATCTGGATGCGCGAAACCTGGTTGTGGTGATGAGGAGTTGTCTGCATAATGTGAATCAGCTCCAAGGCAGCCCGCTCGCCGATGGCATTGAGCGGCAAATTCATCGTTGTCAGGGGTGGATCTACGAATTGGGCAAACAAACGGTTATCAAATCCCACGACGGCAGTGTCTTCCGGGACACGCAGTCCCTGCGAGCGCAGAGCTTGAACGGCTCCGATGGCTAGGAGATCATTAGCAGCAAATACCGCAGTCACATCTTGTTGCTGGAGAATACTCAGCATACTGGCGCGGCCGTTTTCCACAGCCCAACTGGTTGTTGAGACCAAGCCAGTGACGACGGGAATGTCGAAGGCATTCAAAGCCGCCATATAGCCTTGATACCGAGCTTGGCAGGCAAACCAATCCGCAGGACCATTGAGAAAAGCAATGCGTCTGTGCCCTAAGTCGATCAGGTGCTTGGTAGCATCGAAAGCCCCGCCGAAATCATCGGGAACCACCGATAGACAATCATTGGATTGGGTTTCACAGTAAGCCAGTACAGTGGGCAGGGCCAGTGCCGGGAAGTTTGAGAAGGACTCATAGACATTGTCCACCACCAATGCTCCGGAAAACTCCGTCATGTTGATCGAGCGAATACAGGCGTCCATCTCATCGTCACTGTGAGGCAGCATCCAGACACCATAGCCATGGCTCTTAAGGGTCTTGAAGGCTGAGGCCATGATGGGGTCAGCGAAATCCTCCGATCCGGCTTCCAACTCCGCCATATTCGTTCGCCCGACCCGTTTGAACATAATAACTCGACGCGCTAAGGAGCGGCGTGGATTGCGAAAAGTCTTTGGGATGTATCCCAAAGTTTCCGCGGCCTGCAGCACCCGCAGCCGCGTCTCTTCACTGATGGTGGCGGTTCCATTGAACACATGGGATACTGTGGAACAAGCGACTTCAGCATGCTTGGCTACATCACGAATGGTAACCACAAGATTCGCCTCCTTCTACGGAAGGGGTTTGTTGGCAGGACCGGGAAATATTATAGGGATGTTGAGCGAAAGAATCGCCTGCGGCGTGCGTGGTGGGAAGTGAAATGTACCGCTGTCGTGGTCTTAAGCTGCGAGTGGGCGGGTGGCTGCATAGTTGTTTTGGTCGCATGCCAGAAACGCATGTTAAGAAGGTGTTGTCAATATGAATATTTCACAAACTGTTTCAGTATCCTGCCGGTTGTTCCATGAAAATTCATGAAAATAACCAAGTTGATACAAAATTTGGAAAAGTAATCTGAAATGGATGTATTTGGAATCTAAACCAAAAGAAGAACGAGAGTCTAAGGAAAGGGTGAGTACTATGGAGGAGAAATATCGCAAGTTGGCCCGGGAAATGATTTTGGCCGGAGTGACGGTTGCAGACCCTAGGGAAGCTATTAAACGCAATTTGATCATCAAGGATGGTATCCTTGAAGTGCAGGGCAAGGACAAGTTTCCGCTCAAAGACGTGGATCGCGTGCTGCTCTTTGGTGTCGGCAAGGCAGCGACTCCCATGTGCCAGGCGTTCGAAGGGATCATCAAGCCCGATGGTGGTCTGGCCATCACCAAGAAAGGCGAGGAAATCGGTTTGGCTAACGTGGAATC
>SLOZ01000048.1 GCA_007132255.1 Limnochordia bacterium
CACACCAAGGCATGGTATCACGGATTGGATAGGGGCCGCGTCCGGAGAGGCCTGGCGAGCAATGGGTCGGCATAGCAAAGTACTGCCCCCCGCCTATGAACATGGCCTGCGTAAAGAAGAAATCACCTTTGCCGAAGCACTACGGAAGCGCGGATATCGAACGTTCTTTGCCGGGAAATGGCACTTAGGTGAGGGCGAGTCCTGTCCAGAAAACTTCGGCTTTGAGGTCAACAAAGGCGGGTGGAAGACGGGCACGCCTACCGGTGGCTACTTCTCCCCATACCAGAATCCTAAGCTTGAAGACGGACCCCCTGGGGAATCCCTACCGCTTAGGTTAGGGCGTGAAACCCTACAGTTTGTTCAAGATCATAGGGACGAGCCTTTTTTAGCTTACCTTTCCTTTTATTCGGTTCATGGACCCATACAAACCAGCCAAGAGCGCTGGGAAAAATATCGGACCGCTGCTGTCGAGAATAACCAGGGTACGAATAAACGGTTTGTTTTTGATCGCCACCTGCCCGTACGCCAGGTTCAGGACTGTCCAATCTATGGTGGGATGATCGAAGCGATGGATGACGCCGTAGGACTCGTACTTGCTGGTCTGGACCAACTAGGACTAGCGGAGAACACGATTATCTGTTTTACATCGGATAATGGCGGAGTTTCCTCGGGAGATAACTACTCCACATCGAATTTGCCTCTGCGCGGCGGTAAAGGCCGCCAATGGGAAGGTGGCATTCGGGAACCTTTCTACTTAAAGGTTCCGGGGATGGCTGAACCGGGTTCAACCTGCGACATTCCCGTTTCTGGCATTGACTTTTATCCTACCCTACTGGAATTGTCTAACACTCCAGTACCTCAAGAACAGCTACTAGACGGAGTAAGTCTGGTGCCGTTATTGAAGAAAGAAGTCGCTGAACAAATCGCCGAGCGCGATCTATTCTGGCATTATCCGCATTACGGTAATCAAGGCGGCGAACCCTCTTCAGTTATCCGCCACGGGTCATGGAAGCTGATTCATTATTACGAAGACGGGCGAAATGAACTGTACAACCTAGACTCGGATCCAGGCGAGCAAAAAGATCTGGGTGCGAGTAATCCGAGTAAACTGAACGAGATGAAATCTAGGTTGGATACTTGGCTGCTAGATACGGAGGCCAAGCTTCCTGTTCCTGATCCGCAGTATGATCCAAAGCAGGAGCTGGAATATCTGCACAAGCTCCAATACGAGCTCATGCCTGTACTGGAGAAGCAGCATGCGCAATATCTGGAACCAGATTGGCAGCCCAATGCAGACTGGTGGGGCAGTCAACTGGTCGTGGACTGAACACAGAGATGCCCTTCATCCTCGGGCGCAGCCCGGGAACGAAAGGCATCTCTGTCTTGTGTCTTAGGTTGACCTGCCCGACTCCTTTGTCTAGCGGCTTTCTCTTCATACCTCGTTGGGGCACAACTACCTGTCCAGCGAGGATCCTTGGCGCCAGCCGGTCACAGCAGGGATATTCAGTCCCACATTCTCCGACTGCCTAATCGTCGGACACCAGCAAGATCGCTTCATTCCAGACTGAACCAGCCGCCTCTCCCCTGCAGTTTCAAGCTCATGGAACGCCCCTCCTACCCTTTGTCCATATTGCGGTAGACTGTTGGGGCCATACCAATAGTCTTAGAAAACACCCGAGAAAAGTAGTATGGGTCCTTGTAGCCAACAGCAGCCGCGATTTCGGCAATCGTCATGTCTGTCAGATCAAGATAGCGGCACGCCAATTGCATTTTTAGGTTGATAAAGAATGCGATGGGCGAATAGCCCGTACTGCGTTTAAAGATGGCCGTTAGCTGACTTTTGGATAAGCCCACTGCAGCCGCTACTTCTGCAAGGGTGCAGAGTTCGGATAGTCTATGTTGAAAAAACGTCATCGCTTTCTCCACCTGATAGACGGCTGCATGGAAACCCTCGCCGCAGGTCAGCTCGTCCATAGCAGAATCGCTGCCGGACATATAGATAAGCGTGAGCAGATGTCCAAGGACCTGTGAACAGTGTATGAATCGCCCCAATGTAATTCCCTGATCCAAGGTCTGAAATATGGTGTGAAACAATTCCAAGATGACCGGAAACCTTTGCAGGGGAACGTGCAGGATGCCATCGGGACCCAGTTGTTCCGGTGCGTACCAGGGTGCCAAATGGCCGGAATAATGAACCCAATAAATGTGCCAAGGATTCTGCTCCGAGGCACCATAAACATGGGCAGCGTTCGGGGGAATGTAAAAAGCGGTGTCCTTTTTCACTTCTACAGGGCTGCCATTACCGCGTCGAATAAAGCCGGCACCTTGCACGCAATAGATCAAGACATGTTGATCGCATCCTTCCGGCCGAGCCCGATAGTGATATTGTGCATCGGGGAAGAAACCAACATCTGTCACATGCAGTGCCTGAGCAATGGGATGCTCACACAGCTCGCGCAGAATCGTTTCCGGTATGACGTTGATGTACTGGTTTTTGAATCCTTGACCAAGTTGTGTGCTCATAATCCAATTATAGTCATTCATCGCCGACGAAGCAATGGCTACCGGAATATTCTCCATCTTTTGCGGAAAAAGATCCATTGGGTCACTGCTATGTAAATGATATTATTAAGCTGTTAACTAGTTTGAATACACTGTTACAATTGAACATCTGGAGGGAACAATCATGCCTATACGAGAACGCATTGAGCAGTTTTGGTCCGGCGAAGCCCCAGACCGAATCCCCTATACGATCTATCAAAATGAATGGCGACACGTCCAGGATGACCCCGCCTGGAATGCCATGCTAGCCGACGGCCTCGGCATAACCTGGCATGTGCCGACCTTTGAGGTGGTCATCGACAATGTCGAAACCCACGAAACGACCGCCAATGAGCAAGGCAAGGTGGTTCGCCGTCGAACCCGCAAAACTCCGGTGGGCGAAATCACCGAAGAATGGGCCGACGGTTGGCAACAGCAATATGCCATCAAGACGGCCGCCGACTACCGAGTCATGACCTATATTGTCAAACACAGCCAGATTCGCCCGCGATACGATCGGTTTCAGGAAATGGATGAAAAAATTGGGCCTCACGGGATTCCGCTGGTCATGACCGGACGAACACCCCTGCAGACGATTTTGGTGGATTACGTAGGGCTAGAAAACTTTGCGTTTCATCTTTTTGATTTTGCAGCCGAAGTCCAGGAACTTTATGAAGCTTTGTTGGCAAAGTTCCGTCGGATTGTGGACATCACGGCCGCTGGTCCGGGACGATTCGTTTCAGTATTGGAAAACTTTACGGCCGAGACCTTGGGTCCCCAGCGCTTCGCCGCGTTCCACCTGCCGGTCTATGAGGAATGCTTTCCGATCCTGCAGGCAGCGGGCAAAATCGTCGGCACGCATTACGATGGTCGTTTGGCATCCTGCAGTGATTGGATCGCCAAAGCGCCCATTGACTTGATTGAGTCGTTAACCGAACCTCCTGAAGGCGATCTCAGTCTCAGTGAAGCCCGAAGGATCTGGCCCAACAAGCTGTTCTGGGTAAACATTCGAGTGTCCGACTACAATTTGCCGCCCCAGGAGCTAACCGAACACGTCTTATCGTTAGTGGATCAAGCGGCCGTCGAAGGCGCCCAATTGGCGTTCGAAGTGTCGGAACATCTACCGGTCAATTGGAAGGAATCGATGCCTGTTGTTCTCCAAGCGCTCAACAACGATCGAAGGAGGTGACCGCTGCACCGCAACCCCGCTTGTACCGTTTTCAGCCAACCAACTTTTCTAAGGAGGTCCACGGAAGTGAGAAAAAACATGTTATGGTGTGCTCTAGTGCTATCGCTGCTCATGTTGGTATCCACTGGACAGGTTTTCGCTCAGCAATATAACGAGGCTCCAAGCCTGGCGGCCCGGGTAGCCCAAGGTGAACTGCCGCCGGTTGCTGAACGCCTTCCGGATGAGCCGTATGTGGTACAACCCCGTGAACGAATTGGCGATTATGGTGGTACGGTTCGCTCGGCGACCATGGGCATCGAGTTTGCTGGAGAGGACAGTATGTTCTTCGATGTCATGAACAGTTTTGTCCGTCCCGATGAGCGCCTCGAGAATGTGGTGCCTAACTTCGCCAAAGAGGTCGAAGTATCGGAAGATCGCACAACATTTATCATTCATCTGCGCAGCGGTGCAAAGTGGTCCGATGGTGCACCGTTCGGCGTCCACGACGTCATGTTCTGGTATGAAGACGTGCTCCAGAATGAAGATTTGACGCCAACCATTGGTCTTAACTGGCGCCACGGCGGCGAAGTAGTCGACGTCGCAGTTCTCGAAGGCGACCGAATCCAGTTCACCTTTGCAGCCCCCAACCCGTATTTTCTCAACCGCTTAGTCCACGATGTAGGTTGGATTCTTTATCCCAGCCATTACTTAAAAGCTTTCCATCCTCATTATGTTGAGGAAGCCGAGTTAGCGGCCAAGGTTCGCGCGGCCGGTTTTGATCATTGGTATGAGTTGTTTGGCAACAAAAACGCAGCCTGGGCCCAGCAGCCCATGGATCCCGACCGACCAACCCTCACGGCTTTCAAAATGGTCGAGAAGACTTCGAATCGCCGTGTCTATGAACGAAATCCTTACTTCTGGAAAGTGGATTCCGCAGGAAATCAACTTCCCTATATCGATCGCATTGAGACCGAAGTGGTCAGTGATGTCGAAGTGCTCAATGGCATGATCATGAGTGGCGATATCGACTTGGCCAGCTATCATGGGGATATCCGCAACTATCCTCTGCTGCGCAGCTTTGAAGAGGAAGGCGGTTACCGTACAATTCTTTGGGAAGGCGGCTACAGCAACGAAGCCAATTTTATGGTCAATATGACCCACCAAGACCCGGCTCTGCGGGAGATCTTCCAGGATGTCCGCTTCCGTCAAGCTCTTTCGCTGGCCATCAACCGTGAGGAAATCAATGATATTATCTATTTCGGCAATGCAGTACCGAAACAGTTTACCGTCCTAGAAACCAGTCCCTATTACCGTGAGGAATATGCGAATGCCTATGCAGAATTCGATCCCGAGCGGGCAGAAGCGCTTCTGGACGCTATGGGTTTGGGCCTTAGGGACAGCGAAGGATTCCGCCTGCGACCAGACGGTCAGCGGCTGACCTTTACCATCCAGTTTCCTGAACTGGATACTCCCACAGGACCCAACGTAGAACTCGTCACCCAGTATTGGAACGAAGTGGGCATTGATGCCCGTTCTGAGCAGATTGGTACAAGTCTGCAGAGTGAGCGGGCCACAGCTAACCTCCAGGATGCGACAGTCTGGGCTGGTGTCGGCTCTGACATTCTGTTTCCCATTCGTGGACTAGAATTTGTTCCGGTCAGCCCCACCTGGGAATGCACCAAATGGACTGCCTGGGCCAGCTACTTCCATTCCGGAGGCGTGACCGGCGAAGAACCTCCAGAGCAGATCAAGCAGCTGCGGCAGTGGTGGGAAGATATCCAAATGGAACCTGACCAAGCAAAGCGTGATGAACTGGCCATGAACATTGTCCGCTCTCAGGCCGAGAACCTCTGGAATATCGGTACCATTGGTGAAACGCCTTGGCCAGCTATAGTCAACGTACGTCTGGGCAACGTCCCAGAAAACGTCTTGTTCAGTTGGAGTGGTCCTTGGATGGGCAATAGGGACCCCGAGCAGCTCTTCTTCGAAGACGGACGGAGAAAATAGTCGGCGTTCAACATTGGGGCCAGTACCAAGGCCAAATGCATGGTAATCATAGTCCCCGGGGGTTTGACACCAGCGAATAGTCGACCCGATTGCTTCGTCTCGGATGCTATCCGCGGCTGATCCACAAAACCCAGCAGCGATTGTCGCTGCTGGGTTTTGTGCGTGCTTGACCCACACGATGCGTCGATCCCAAACTCGGACAGGCGCCATAACCTGCAGGACAACGGGTCGCCGCTAGGCTTGAACGGATCGTCAGTTGGGTGGAGACGGGTGTCACGGGTTTCCCTCGACATGGCGCTTGAACGCTAGGTTCATCTGCTGGTACCCGATCTCTGTGTTCTTGATCATACCGCCCATGAAAAGCACCATCGGACCCCGGAAGCGTTCAATTTGGCGAAACCGCGTTGTTCCTCCCGGAAGCGGTTCCAGCAAGAAAGCATGATCGCCACGATAGACGAACCCTAGGAAGCTACCGCCCCAGACGATCTTCGTTTCCGGTTTCACCTCAAAGACTTCTGGCTTGAAGATCATCGGCTTCAACCCAGGCGGAATGACTTCGATACGCATCTGCTCGCCCACTCGAAGGTTTCCCTCAACACTGGGGATGAACGGATTCCAGCGCTGCCATGCGTTGAAATCTACCAGTTTCTCCCAGACTTTTTGCGGATTGGCTTCAATATCAATCGATGTATCCAAGACCCGATACATTCTACCGGAGGTGTTGCTGTTGCTAGGCATGACATTCCCCTCTGCATGACGTATTGATCATCGGCAGCTCAGCTCCACAGTACGGACTGTTCGGGCAGCCTGTTCGCAGCCGATGCAGCCCTCACCACCCAGTCGCTCGCACGTGGGCACTGGAGTTCTCCAACTCTTGCCGCCCTAGTAGACCCGTTTCATGGAGAACACTACGGGGTTTACGACCGAGTGCGAAACGCTCTTTAACAGCGTTTCTCGGAGTCGAACTACCGATTTTGGCTGTTGAAACACGTCTATACGCCTGGTCCGCTAGGTGCTGCTGAAGCGAATGGCTGCAGGGACGAACCAGGTCTAAAACTCAAATGCCCAATTCGATCAGTCTTTCGGATATCTGCAGGGTCCGGGTTTCGAAATTTCTGCCCTCGTACTTAGGTAGCCTCATTTCATCTACGACTTTGCCATCACTGAGAAACAAAATGCGCTCCGCCACAGCAGACACCTTAGCATCATGGGTTACTAAGGTTATTGTGGTGCCTTTTTTGTTGATCTCGGAAAAGATATTCATGATTTCCTGTGAAGACGCTGAATTGAGCGCGCCTGTGGGCTCGTCTCCAAAGACGATTCTCGGACTGTTGATCAACGCTCGACAAATACCGGCCCGTTGCAGCTGCCCGCCGGATACTTGGGTGATATCTCGCATTCCAAGTTCTGAGATCTCCACGGAGTCCATGAGAAATTCAGCCCGCTTAACGATCTCGCTTCTTTCTAGCTTGTTTTCCCGCATCGCTGGCAGAATGATGTTGTCGAGCAAGTTCAAGTTTCGGAGAAATGTCGGTTGTTGAAACACAAACCCCATCTTTCTCCTGCGGAGATCGGCAAGCTCGTTGTCTTTGAGCTCTGCTACATCATGGCCTTCAAATGTCACTTCACCGCCATCGAGGTTCTCCATCCCGCTTAAAGCGTACATCAAGGTCGACTTCCCAGAACCTGAGGGTCCCATAACAGTGACGAACTCGCCCTCATGAATATCGATGGAAATATCGTTCAATACCGCTCGCTGCTCTCCAGCTTCACCAAATCGTTTCAAAATCCGACTAGCGCTTATTAGCTTCATCGCCCTACTCCTTTATGCTCTGCGTAATTTTCACGGTTTGGGTGCTTTTGGTGCCAATGATCGTTGCTCTGTGGACCACCATCAGCATCAAGACAGGGCCAATGATAAACGTGAACAGGCCATTGACTTCCAAAGAAAGCGAAGTCACTCCAAAGGATGCAATCATGAGACCAGCAAAAAGCTCGCCTAGTGTCAACGTTAGAACAATCCCCAGGCAGATACTTACGATAGAAACCAATAATGTTCGCAAAACAAACTGAAAGCCAATGTCGGCATTATTGTACCCGATAGCTTTCATGATCCCAATGGAATAGCGATCCTTAGCCACTAACATTTTGACAAACAGCAGTGTAATCAAAAAGGTTAGGAACAAAGCTACCGAAGCACCCACAGCGGATGCCTTTTCTAGGGCGGCGATGGTCGAACCAAAGGTCATATGAACGTATTCCCGCACGCCGGTAACTTTGGCATAAGTGAAGGCGTTGGAGTACCGCTCAAGCACGGATTCGAGCTCAGAGTTATCCCTCACATTAGCGCTGATGACACTCCACATTGCGGTTTCATCCGCGTCTGCGAACGCGGCCTTGGCTGTCTTACCCCCATTGGTGATATCTGAGTAGACTCCACAGATCTTCAGTTCAAGCCCCTCACCAGCATAAACGATGGTTATGTTGTCACCCACACTCTTGCCTAAGTCTTCCGCATTGATGGCCGAAAGCGCAATCTCGTAAGGCTCAATGGGCATTCTACCATCAGAATACACAATGGGAAAGATGGAGTGATCGCCGGTTTCGATCAGCAGTCGCGATTCACGACCCTCCTCACTGCGTACAACATAGGATCTCGCTGTCAAAACCACATGTTTTTCTATCTCGAGATCGTCTTCCATTGCGGAGGCGATGGCATTGGCCTTTTCTGGAATCTGCGTGGTCTGTTGAATATCGATTCTCAGATCGCTCTTTCCTACGCCCATATAGGAGACAAAATGCTCCGACGCGATTGTACTGTATAGGCTCAGCGGCAGCGTCATCATAAAAATGGCGATCAACAGGATGAGCATCATGGTCATGTATAGTTTCTTTCTGCCCAAGATGTCCTTGACTGCCAGAAAAGCGTTGCTGCTTAACAGCTTAGACTTGCTCAACAGGAATTTGCTGTACATCTGCGACTGTTCCTGAACCGCTCCGAAACGAATGGCTTCGGTTACAGATACCGCCCGTATTCTTCTGAGCACGAGATACACATAACCCAGGACAATCGCAAAAATCATCAATGCACTAGTGATACCCAAGGCCACCTCAACGCCTGTTTGATGATACGCCCCCATCGACAACTTGATGTCTTCGAGTAACGGTTGTCTTAGGACTAGAGACGCGAGGTACCCCATGGTACAACCAACGAAAGCAATGACCGCGTACTTTGCCAGATAGAGCCCGATGATATCCCGATTATACAGACCCACCGCTTTGAGAACCCCAATTTCTCGGTAGTCATCTTCCATCCGTGCCACAAGGGTGAACCGAATACACAAAAAGGTAACCATGACCACCAGGAAACTGATCAGGAGAATCACCGCAATCATCAACCCATCGGAAAGTCCATTGATCATTCTAAACAACGGGTAGGTCAAGGTCGGACCGTTAGACTCGAGGCCCGCAGCAACATACTGGGCTTCAAAGGCCCTAAGGGCGTCGAGATCGTTCAATCGGAATGAAATCAGATACTCCATGTTACCCTGAGACTTTATGCCTTCAAAGTCGGAATCACTGATCAAAAATCGTTTGGATGAGGACAACGGCGAGTTCATTTGCGAATCCCGCAAAAAACCGCGCACGGTAAATTCTTGACCATAAAACTCCAGCAAATCTCCCACCTTGATGGAGCCATTTTTCATGTACGTTAGTGGAACGTAGACTTCGCCGGCCTGCGGTTCAATCATCTCGCCATCTAGGTCTAAAAGAAAGTCAAACTGGCGGGCCTGTTTGATGACCCCATTATCTTGGACACCACCATCGAAGGGTACCTGTTGAACCGTAATGTCTATTGCCTCAACGTTGACAAACTCCATGACTTGAAAGGCTTGGACCGCAGCATTCGACTCAGAAAACGCTTCGAGCCTGGCAAAGTCCACGTCACCCGAGTGCATCTGCATGAAGTGAGGTGTTTTCGCATCCCTCATCAAGCCATCTATAGCCCCAGTCAGGTTTACAGCGAGCATAGCGGCGAGAGCCAAAAGCATCGTGGAAACAGCCACAAAAACCAGCGTCGAGACAGAAATCAACCTACTTTTCTTGAAATCGTTCACAATCATTCGTTGGTACATTGCATCCCTTCCTGTCTACCGAAGTTTCCAATTCTTCTAACTGTTTCGCCCACAGAATCTCTAAATGTCCATCACTCCAAGCTGACCGTCACCGTTCTTGGTCAAATCGCCCGCCGTTCCTCCTTCCACCGGGACCGGTGGTTGCAGTATTATGCACCGCTGCGGATGGCTCAGTAGTTAACAGCGAAAAACCTGTAAAGCGGATGGCTCAGTAGTTAACAGCGAAAAACCTGTAAAGCGGTTTCTATGTGGAATGATCAAAGTGTCCGGGTTTGGGCGCTAGCCGTTTTAATTGTGGTAGTGAAAAAACCACTACCGGCAACCGGTACAGGAAGAAGATCACTCGTCTTGTTTTTTATGCTACAGGAGTTTCAGGGGTATCCCAACTATGATAACACATAGGGATTAAGCCCCTGGGTGACCATGAAGCAGCAGTTCCGAGCAAGCAGAGTTTAGCGGAATTACGGAGGTGTTCAAGGCGCACATGGACGGGACAACCCGTTCATCGATGCAGCCCTGCAAAGAATAGTATATATGCTGCAACGCAATAGGACAAGAATTTTTCGGACAGCAGGGGATTGCCGACGGAAGTGGAATTCAGTCAAAAGGATAATCAGAGTCGGTTGGCTGGGTGCGGTACCGACGAAGTACACCCGAATGCGTCTAGCATTCGTCATGCAGGGCCGCTGCGGCCTTGGATTGTGGAGATGCGTCGAACATCAAACCTTTTCTCGGCAGTTGGCAGATCGTGTCAACGGCGAAGGGGTACTTTTGGGGTCATGTGAAGCAATGTGGTGAGACAGATAGGAAAGAGGTGGTTGGTGATGAGTAAACGACAGGCCATCATGGCGTGGATGCTTTGTCTGACAGTGTTAGCGAGCACTGCTGTGACGGCGTTAGAGCATGAACACGTTTTGTTAGGCGCAGCCGGGAAGGCTGTCGACGGCATCATTGCCGAGCTGGAGAAGGGTGAGTCAGGGGACATAATGCCCTATGTGACGGCGCTGGAGTTCATCCTTGCGACGGTGGGAGAAGGAATTGCTCTAGATGATGCGGCTACTCGGGAAGAAGCTGCGTCGATTCTGCCGGGTGTTTTCGTGCGCTTGTCGGAAGGTCTGTTGGCCCACGAAGATCTGTGGAAAGTCGGAGGCGCACGGCAGGCAGAGATGGCTGCCGCAGTGGTATTGCTGGGCGAAACGGCAGTACCGGTGGCTCGCCAAGCTTCAGATGATTCTGCTGCGGCAGTTCAGTTCGCTGGAATGACCGCCGCAGGCGAAGTCCTTAGTTTGCTGTATCACGTTGGCGCTAGTGGTGAGTCGGCAGGGATGTTGGTTCAGTCGCTGCGGGAGATCATAGAACAAGCCACGACCGATGATGATTCGCCGGTCAGCCAGACCGAAACGTCTAGATTGGAGCCCATGGCGCCGCTGGATCAGCTGACAACCGAAGAATTGACGGCTCAGAAAGACTTCTATGAAGCAAAACTTCACAACTTTCTCGATGAGCCTCTGGGCGGCTTTTATGCCAACGACATTACCGAATTCGAACACTACCACAGCAATCAAACCTTTCGCGAGTTCGTTGACCATCTGTTCGCCTTGGGCTACGGTATCGAACAGGCCGAAGGATACTACTATCTATATGTTGGGGAGCCCGCCAACTATAAAGACGGTGAAGCGGACTAGGTGTCCTCCTCAAACGCAGCATTGGAGCAAAAAACCAGAACCTCGAAATCCCGTTAGCTGGGATTTCCGTGACCCGATCTGCCTAGGAATGGCGCTCCGAGTAGGGTTTTGGAGGGACACCTAGATGTGCCGGTAGTGTGCTAGCGGGCCTGTTGCATACTCGTGTTTCAACGCCCAACGTTGACTGTTCCGCTCAGGGAAATGCCTGCTATGCGGCATTTCGTACTCGGCTGTAAACCACGCTTTGTTCTCTATGGAACGGGTCTGCTAGGAACGTGTTGATTTTCCCGGTATCCCGAGCAAACTCATGCCGAACACCTCGGTGAAATCGCTGCTAGAGCGATTTCGAGTCTCTTGTTATGAGCTCGCCAAGGCACATTATCAACACGTTTCTAGAGCTAGTTTGACGTTCGGCACGTCTTGTCGATACGTTTAGATTGCCAGCTCCGACGGTTTCGGCCATCTTTGGATGATGATTAAAACTCTTCTCGACAGCATTGCCGGACGTTGATTCAAGATGGAGTTCCTGGTCGAACCGTCAGGCTTGGGCCTTGAAACGCGTCCATGAAATAGGTCTGTCAGCATAGATTCCATGGTGGGAGAGATCCAAGTGAGTCAATTACGCATCGAAACAGCTAGGCTGCTAATTACCGAGTTCGACGAGAGTATGGCTGAATGTGTACATATCAATTCCTTGGATGAAGACACCCTCAGATTTGTCCCGGATGAGGTGTTCGCAACCGTTCAAGAGGCACACGATGCGATCACATTCCTGATAACCTGTTACGGTGACACGGCTAGCCCATTGGTCTATCCGGTTCTATTGCAAAGCGGAGAGAATATCGGCTATGTCCAAGCGGTACCGCTCGCTGACGAATGGGAAGTCGGCTACCATATAGCGGCGAAACATACAGGCAACGGCTATGCCTCAGAAGCCGTAGACGGGTTTCTGCCGGTTATCATGAGGAAGCTCGGCATTGAACGCATTTGGGGAATTTGTCGCGCAGACAATGCTGCTTCTCGAAGAGTGCTCGAGAAGTGTGGGTTTAGCCTGGCAAGCCAGACAGTTGGCGATTACCACGGCGAAGTTCATGAACTATGCAAGTATCTCTGGACAGTGAAACAAGCGTGATCGATGCATCTTTCCTACGAACACGTATCGGTCCCCCTGCAAGATGTCTTTGACAAACGTTACTTGCAATCATATAATTAGTTTGTCTAGCTAATCAATGGAGGTAAACAGCATGGAGACACTTTTGCTTGAGTTCGTTAACACCTTAGACTCCACCTTCAAGCGACTGCAGCGCGACCTCGGAGCATCCACAGGAACCGGCCAGCTTACAATCAACCAGTTCCAATACATTGAAGCGGTCTACGAGTTAGGCCATCCTACCATCTCCGATATCGCCGCCAAGTTAGGAATCACCCGGGCTTCGGCCACTGCAGGGATCAACAAACTCGTCAAGCTTGGCTACATCACCAAAACGCAATCCAGCGAAGACAAACGTGTATTTCATGCCAGTTTGGATGCGCCGGGACACCAACTCATGGAGGCCAAAGCAGAGGCATTCAAGGCCTATGGCGAAATCGTGCGCAGTGCACTGAGCGCCGATGAAGCTCGGCAGTTCGAACAGATCCTCAACAAGATCGTCAATCTGTTTGACTAGTTCATAGCCTTGTTCTGGCAATTGATTAGTTAGGCAAACTAAAGGAGGAACCTTTGTGAATATTGCCATACTGACAACGGGCACGCGAGGCGACACGCAGCCCTACATTGCTTTAGCGCTAGAGCTTAGGAAGTCAGGTCATCGTGTCCGCATCGCTGCATCGGAAGCGTTTGAAGGATTCATCAC
>SLOZ01000219.1 GCA_007132255.1 Limnochordia bacterium
CTTCTGCCAAAACCATACGAAGGACGTGAACTGTATGACAACCAACGCAGCTCGGATCGCCACGAACAGCCAGCCCAGTCAGGACATGAACACCAGAACTGCTGATGCCAAGGAGGCGACAGCGATGCAGCGCACCTATATCAGCGACATCCACCGCTGGCAGGACCGTACGGTGAACCTCAATGGCTGGGTACAGCGGCTGCGCAGTCTGGGACAGGTCAACTTTCTCCTTCTGCGCGATCGCACCGGCACAGTCCAAGTGGTACTCAATAACGAAGCCCTTGCCGACCTTGAGCTGACAACCGAGAGTGTTGTGGAGGTCACCGGCCGCGTTGTCAAAGAATCAAGAGCTCACGGCGGTTACGAGATCTGGGGAGATTCCGTTCAGCTCCTCAACACGGCCGAGCCGCTGCCCATGAATATCAATGCACCGCAGCTGAAGGCAACGCTCGACACGCAGCTGAACCACCGATCTCTCAGTCTACGACATCCCAGCAACCAGCAGCTGTTCCGCCTGCAGAGTGCGTTGGTTCACGGATTTCAAGAATTTCTCAATGCCGGAGGGTTCCTGCAGGTCTTCACACCGAAACTGGTGGCCGGCGGGACAGAAGGCGGGACGGAGCTGTTCTCCCTGCAGTACTTCGAGCAGAAGGCCTATCTCGCCCAAAGCCCGCAGTTCTATAAACAAACGTTGGTCGGTTCAGGATTTGAACGGGTTTACGAAGTGGGTCATGTCTATCGCGCGGAACGTCACGCTACGGCGCGTCATCTGAACGAATATGTAAGTTTGGATCTCGAAATGGCTTTCATCCAAGATGAATTTGATATCATGGCGTTGGAAACGCGACTGCTTCAATCCATCTTTGAGTCACTGCGGGTTTGCCATGGGGATCTGCTGGAATCATTACGTATCGACCTCCCAGTTGTGGGTGCTGCCATCCCACACATGACGATGGACGAAGCCTTAACGGTCCTGCGAGAGGAGTTCGGGCGTAGTGATCTGCGGGATGATCTTGACCCAGAAGCTGAACGCTTGATCTGCCACTACGCAAAACAGCAGTGGAACAGTGAGTTTTTGTTCATTACTGAATACCCTCTGCACAAACGCCCCATGTATACCATGCCCAAAGGGCCTGCAAGTTCGGCCAGTTTCGATCTTTTGTTCCGCGGCGTTGAGATCACCACTGGTGGTCAGCGAATCCACAACCATGGTCAGTTAGTGCAAGCCATGCAGGAACGAGGATTGGATCCAACCCTCTTCGGCGATTATCTGGAAGTCTTCCGGTACGGGATGCCACCACATGGGGGGCTGGCCATTGGTTTGGAGCGGCTCACTGCCCTTTTGGCGGGTCGCAGCAATGTCCGAGAAGCGTCATTGTTTCCCAGGGATCGGCATCGTCTGACGCCATAGTTTCGTCTGTCCACGCTGCACAGGTTGACCATGGAGCGGCTGTATTGATTGGACTCCAACAAAAGCCAAACAAAAAAGGGAGTATGGCTACTCAGCCACTCCCTTCCAACCAGCTTTTCTGGTTCGTTCCTGTTCAGACTCTTGATACAAGTCCAAATGATAGTGTTTGACATTCCATTCTGCACCTTCATTCCAAGTCACGACGCGCACCTCCTAACTTCCCATTTTTAGCGCTGCTTAGTCGTTTGGCAGCGCTTGGCCAGGCGATCCTGATCTCGCTGTGCACAGATCTCGTTGTAGCGAGTCTTGGCAGCATACTCAATATTGATGTCCCACATTTTGCATTCACCTCCTGGTTTCGCCGTGCAGGCCTCGTACCTTCTCGGCGTCTGTCATTGTCATTATACTGCCAGACCAAGCCGCTAATAACGGTCCGGAGAATCATTTTGCTCTCCGCCGCAGGGCCGATCCTGCATCCTGCTTGGGACAACACCTACGCGCTGCCAAATGGAGTTGGCCATGAGACTCCGCTCCGAGAAGGGTTTCTCAGCTCAACCTCGAAGTATACGACTACAACGAATAGCTTTTTTGGAGAGAGGATGTCGCCCCATGGCATTGAATGTTGGTCTGCAATTGTATTCCGTTCGGGAGTCCCTACAGCAGGACCCCGATGGCACCCTAGAGGCGGTGGCCAAAACCGGGTATAAATACCTGGAGGCTGCGAACCACAATGCCACCGATGATCCCGGAGTGGGTTTGGGTTTGTCGGCCCAGGAGATGAAGCGGCGCTTGGATGATCTTGGCCTCACCATCGTCGGGTGTCATGTTCACCCTTGGCAGTCGGAATCGCTAAAGTCGGTCTTAGATTATCATCAAGAAGTTGGCAATTCCCGCATTGGCTGTTCCATGGCTTTCTTCCCCTATGGTGATCTAGACTCGGTTCGCCGCACTGCCGACGCATTTAACCAGGCTGGAGAGCTCTGTAAATCCCGTGGTATGCAGTTTTATTACCATAATCACTTCCAGGAATTCCAGTTTTTCGGCGGCAAAAGCGTTTACGACATCTTGATGGAAGATACCGACCCAGAACTGGTTCTTCTGGAAATGGACACCTATTGGATGTTCCGTGGAGGTCAAGATCCGCGGGCACTGATGGAGCAGTACCAAGATCGCCTTATCCTACTGCACCAGAAGGATTTCCCTAAGGACGCAGCACAGCCCCTGGTCATGTACGATGGCTTAGTCGACATCGAGCAAAACATTACCATGGACACGTTTATCACCACGGTCAATCCCCAAGGGTTCACAGAGATTGGCACCGGCATTCTGCCGATTCAGGACATCATCAACACAGGTTTACAGGCACCGAAGCTGGACTACATCATCCTCGAGCAGGATCACAGCACCTTGGGCGAACTGGAATCCATCAAAGTGAGTATGGACGCATTCCGCAAGTTCTCCGGGATCGCCATGGGTTAAGACGATTCAAGACATTGACGGTGAAACATTCCACGATGACTCTGTGCAGTCAGATTTTCAACTCGAAAGAAACCAAGGGCGACCCACAGCATAGTGGGTCGCCCTTGTCGTTCCGTCGGCATTAACTAACCGAATCGGCTAAACACTTTTCGCAAATTCACTGCCAAAGTCGGCACAGGCCTGCAGGGCATCAGCATCCGGTGCCCATTGGGTCCTGTGACCTTCGTTGATCACTGTGAACCCTGCTTCCTCTAGGTCCTTGCTCAGCAGTTTTACACTTTCTCCGCTCCAACCATAGCTGCCAAAAGCGGCTGCCTTTTTCCCCTGAAACTTCATGCCTTTGACCATCTCGAGCAGTCCGCCGATGGCCGATAGATAGCGGTTGTTAACCGTGGAGGATCCAAGCAGAACCGCTTTCGACCGAAAGATCTCGGTGACAATGTCATTCTTGTCTTCCTTGCCGGCATTGAACAATTTGACAGTAACCGCCGGATTACCCTCTTGAATCCCCGCAGCAATGGCTTCTGCCATCCTCCTGGTACCATTCCACATGGTATCGTAGATCACGGAGATCTGCTCTTCCTGGTAATCATCCGCCCACTCGAGGTATTTGTGAACAATCTGCAGGGGATCGTTTTTCCAAATTACACCGTGGCTAGTGCAGATC
>SLOZ01000447.1 GCA_007132255.1 Limnochordia bacterium
CCAAGGCCTTACGACCTCTTGCCGCCGACCGCATAACAGAGTTCGTCGAGCCCATTTTCATAGTTCATGGTGTCAGGTCACTGACATGGGCGTCTGTTTCATAGAGAGCACTGCGTGGTTTACAACCGAGTACGAAACGCCGTTTAGCAGGCGTTTCTCCGAGTTGAACTCTCAACTTTGGGCGTTGAAACACGTCGGTGCAACAGGCCTGCTAGCCACCGGTCAGTCTGCCTCCGTGGTCTGTTTGGTAAGAATGGATGCAGCAATCAAGGCCGTACACGGAATGCTGACAACCAACCCGATACTGCCCGCCATTCCCCGCAGCATTTCAGCGGCCACTATGTTCATATTGGCAATGACAAGCCAATCCGTCTCTAAATGCAGCATCAGGAGCAAAAGAGGCAGTGTCGTTCCCACATAGGCGAGAATCAGTGTATTCGCCATGGTTCCCATGATATCTCGGCCCACATTCATCGCCGATCGAAACAGAGCGGAGCGCGTTATGGCTCGATTGGTCCGGTGGATTTCGGCCGCAGCCGAAGCAATGGACATACCAACGTCCGTCACAGCGCCCAATGACCCAAGGATGATCCCGCCAAACAAAACGCCCCGCAAATCCGTAATACCTCCATACACCCTAAGCATGTGAGCTTCTTCGGATGTAAAGCCAGTCAACTCCAGGATGGCGCCAAACCAGAGCGTCAAAAATCCAGCAACCAAAACGCCACTGAGCGTTCCCAAAATCGCCGCCAAAGACTTGAGATTCCACCCGCCCACAACCAAAATCGTGACCAATGCAATAGCTCCGGCCGTAGCCGTAGATGCCAGAATGGGATCATGACCTGCAAGGATGGCTGGGAGCAGAATATACACGAGCGCAGCGGCAGCGACACATAACGTTAGGAGTGTACGCAATCCCTGCAGTCTACCCACAAGAACCAATAGCAGGGCAAACACTGCGGCTAGAACAATCATGCTGCGGTCGCGCGCCAAATCCTGAAGATACACGGATAGCAGGTCCCCATCTTGGTATTGCAGACCCAAGAGGATCCGACTTCCCACATCAAGGTAATAGACTCCAGGAATATCCTCAACGTAGTAGTTGACGAACGTCAATACCTCGCCGGAACCGCCTTGAATCTTGGCGCTGACCTGTTGTTCAATGTGATCGGATCGCTGCACATTCAGCAGGTCCACAACCCGAGCACGATGGTACTGGTATGTGATCGTGCTGGCAGCCACAGCGACTGTCCAAACAAGCACGAGGCAGCAGGAAAAAGCAAACAGTGAGAACCGTTTCATGGAAATCCATCGTCGGACGCTGTCACTGTTCATGGCCGGGATGCTCCTTGAGATACGCCGTCAAGGCTTCTAAAGCACGCAGCGTCTGCTCACTTAAGTGATGCTCCAGCCCCTCGATGTCGTTGTTGCGGATTTGATCATCATCAATGCCCAGCAGCTGCAGGAACTCATCCAATACTTGGTGTCGTTGTTGAATTCGTCGGCCAATGGTTTCACCCATCTCACTGAGCGTGACATTGCTATAGGGCACAAATTCAACGAGCCCCTGCTTGTCGAGCTTACTCAACATGCGCGTCGCTGTTGAGGGATGGACACCGACCTTCTCCGCCACGGCCCCTGTGGTGGCAAAGCCTCGGTCCTCGATCAACTCATGAATCGCTTCCAAATAATCTTCCTCTGTGGTACTCACCTTAATCGTCATCACGCATCCACTCCACTCTCAACGGCATTGGCTGAAGCCGACCAAACCTGCCGAATTTGATTCACCGCGACGGCGACGAGGAAGAACGCCGTGGCCACTAGGACAATAGCCCCGCCCGATGACACATTGTAGAGAAACGACAAATAGAGTCCGATCACACTGGCAAGACCGCCGCACAATCCGGACACAAAGATCATGGATGTAAGGCGTCGACAGAACAGATATGCCGTGGCTCCCGGGGTGATCAGCATCGCAACCACAAGGATGATGCCCACCGTTTCGAGGCTTACAACGATGGTAGCCGTTACTAGGAGCATCAAACCATAATGGAGCCAGTCCGTGGGGATACCCAGCGCCTTGGCATGAATCGGGTCAAAGGTATAGATCAAGAGTTCGCGATAAAAGACCTTGATCAAAACCAGCGCCGCAATACCAACTACAAAGGTCAGAACCAACGTCGGCATCCGCACGCCGAGCACATTGCCAAACAGAATGTGCATCAGCTGCGTGGACGTAGCCAAGCGGCTGATGAGGACAACCCCAAGGGCAAAATAGGCCGTCAGCATAATGCCCATGGCAGCATCCTGCTTGATTTTGGTTTTTTGCTCAATCAAAGCCATACTAAAGGCAGATAGGGACCCAAAAACAAAGGCGCCTAAGGCAAATGGCAAATTCAGCAGATAAGCTAGGGCGACGCCGGGCAGAACAGCGTGGCTTATGGCATCGCCCAGCAGCGACCACTTCAACAGGACCACAAAGCAGGAAAGCACACCACAGACTACACCCACCAATAGCGCCGTCAACAGCGCCCGCTGCATGAACGTATATTGAAACGGGTCTCCCAACTCCCCAGGCAGGAGCATGAACAGCTTACCCAGCCCCTCGTAAGTGAAGACCAAAAATGCTTCTAACTTGCCGTTAATCCAAAACACTCGAACCATCCTCTCCTGCTCACCCAGTCAGGGTGCTTGCTGATCCACTGTGGGTGCGCTTGGGCACTGCGGACCCACAATTTTGTCAAGAGCGCCAGTGGCGCACTTGGCCGCTGGGAAACCGGCTCTCCCACTACAACGGTACACCACACACCTAGAAGAAATGCAGCGAACGCCCGAACGCCTGCTTGATCAAGGGTTCTGTGATCACGGACTCCGTAGGCCCCATCTTGATTATGGTCTTATTCAGCAACAGCACACGGTTTGCGTAGCGTCTGGCCCCGGCTATGTCATGGGATGCCATCAAAACGGTGGCTCCGGCTTTTGCCATCTCTGTTAGGACGTTCATTATCACTTCTTCGGAGCGTTGATCGACGCCGGATAACGGCTCGTCTAGGAGCAGCAAGTGTGCATCCTGCGCCAAGGCCCGAGCCAGAAACACGCGCTTCTTCTGGCCACCGGAAAGAGCCTTGATATCTCGGTTTGCATAGGAATCCATCTCCACGGTCTGCAAAGCCTTTCTGGCCAATGCAGCATGCGACGCCGAATAGTCTGCCAAACCGAAGAGTCGTCCCAACTTCTGCTGGCGAATGTTCCCGTATAAGCCCAGTGTTACAACCTCTTTGACCAAAATAGGATAATCCCAATCGATGTCGCCTTCCTGGGGCATATAAGCGATGAAATTTGCTTTCTGTTTGCTCAATAATGAGGCTCCATCAATGAGCAGCGTGCCGGAATAGCGGCGATTCACACCGGATAGGATTTTGAATAGTGTCGACTTGCCAGCGCCGTTAGGTCCGATAAGAGCTACCAACTCCCCAGGAAACATCGTAAATGTCACGCTGTCGAGAGCCAGTTCTTTGTCGAGCGGATAACGGGCCGAAATGTTGTCGGCGGCAACCACAGGCATGGAGCCCTGTGGCTGCTCAAAGTCCTGATTACTCTGTTCCAAAAGTTTCACGGTGGCACCCCCCCCCTTACCATTTTCTAGATATCATAGCCCCAGAGCAGTGACGATCAGATTGGCATTGTGGCGCATGAAGTTGAGATATGAATCGCCAGACGTGCCCGGACTGCTCAACGAATCTACGTACAAGGGACCTTGGACAGGCAAGCCGGTATCGTCTGCCACAGCCTGCACATAACGATCGGATATGGTGCTTTCCCAGAATATAGCTGCTGGCTCATACTCTTCAATCACGTTTAGGATGCGTACAATCTGCTGCGGTGTTCCTTCTTCTTCAGCGTTTGTACCCCAAATGCCATCATGGACAAACCCATAGGCTGCAGAGAAATACAAGAACGCCGCTTCGCTGGTAATGAGAATTTTCTGCTGCTCGGGAATGGCACCAAATATTTCGTGCAGGTCGGCGTCGAGCGCTCTCAGCTCATTCTGATAGCCTTCAGCATTGCTGCGGTAGTACGCTTCGTGTTCCGGGTCCATCTCAGACAAGACATCAGCGATAGCGTCCACATAGGCGATGACGTGGATCGGATTCATCCAAACGTGCGGGTCAAGGTCTCCTTGCTGCTCACCGATGGCGATGCGCAGATAATCCACATCGACAACCTCACCCAGCGGGACAAGCAGGCTGCGAGGATCAAGAATGGCCTCGGCCTGCGGTACCCATTCTTCAAGACGGAGCCCATTGTAGAAGAAAACCGCCGTTTCCTCCAAATCCACAAAGTTCCGGGGAAGCAGCTCCCACTCATGCACTTCGGCATCCAAGGGTACGATCAAACGGTGGTCAATTCTGTCGCCCCCTACCTGCTGCACGAAGTCATAGACAATAGTGAAGCTGGAGCTGACCACCAAACGATCTTGAGCTGTCGTGGTGAAGGACATTCCCGCGAACAGTGCGAACATCAATAGTACTGAAACGATGACTCTCATCGTAGCGACCTCCTTTGTGTTGATGCAATCATTTTGTATCTATACAAATTATACGGTCCTTGCCCCACTTAGTCAATCAATCCATCGGCGGGAATTCTATGTAGACTGACCGTTCTACCCTCTTTTTGATTCTGATTCTCATTCTCATTTAGTTTTTCGAGGTCTTTCGCTTGTACTCGCCGGCGCCGCCAACCAGGACAGCCAATGGTTCAATTTGCTGGCTCCAAGCACAGCCAGAGCCTACTGAGCCTTACAGGTCCGGCTGCCAGTGACCGTTCATCAGAATACTAGGCGATGGACTCCAAGACTCGGCACTACACCGGGAAATGACTTCCAGCGGCCGAGGAAACGTGGTATACTAACTGTATTGGTTATCGTTCGGACGAACTTCGATGACGTCTGCGGATCGCCATGGAGGTACACGGGTCAATCCCGTATGGCACGCCGGCCACAGGGACTCGTAGGCGAAGGATAATAGGATACATGGGTCGAAGATTTGATCGTGGGGGTGATTGCTTGCATATCATTACTGGCTTGGTTTTGAGTACGTTGGCGTCCAAAATAATGGGGAAAAATAACCGTTCCATCAAGCGCAATCCAGCCTTTCCGAAACAGGTCCAGGTAGCCCATACCCTATTGGGTCGGATACGCTTGTACTGCTACGAATTCCGTGATCCTCGCGTAACAACAGCTTTGTCCCAACAGCTCTCTCGTGTAGAGGGAATTGAGTCCGTGGACAGCAATCCTCACACAGGTTCGCTGCTGGTGAAGTACAATCCCGCAGTCATCGACCAGAACCTCTTGGTCGCGGCCATTCAAAAACTGTTAGGGTCTGATGCTCCAACGAAGAAACAAGGTGCTATTATGGACGAACTCCAACTGGGTTACGCTTCGCTCAACTATGCTCTCCTGGAGAAAACGTCCGGAGCGGTGGACGTAAGAACCCTTATGGCTGGCGGACTTTTCGCATTGGCTGTCAAGGAATTGTTGCGGGCTCGAGTTCTAGGAATGCCGTCTCCCGTAACCCTCTTTTACTGGGCTTTCTTATTGTCCGGATTGAATCAAGGTGATTGATGGCATACTGCGGACGCGCGCTAACTCATAGGAAGTTGAAAGGCGTTTCGAGCTCAGTCGCAAACCACGCATTGTTCTCTTTGAAACAGGTTCTGCTGGCAGACCTGGTGCATAGCCGGGTTCCAACGCCCTAAGTTGGCAGTTCAGCTCGGAGAAACGCCAGTTGAAAGGCGTTTCGAGCTCAGTCGCAAACCACGCACTGTTCTCTTTGGAACAGGTTCTGCTGGCAGACCTGGCGCATAGCCGGGTTCCAACGCCCTAAGTTGGCAGTTCAGCTCGGAGAAACGCCTTTTGAAAGGCGTTTCGAGCTCAGCCGCAAACCACGCACTGTTCTCTTTGAAACAGGTTCTGCTCGACTCGATTCTGGGCGCTGGTTCTGCCCTGCTCCACTGACGTCGCCGCCGTCCTGGTGTGGCTGCAGTGCTAGCACCAGTTCCAGCAGTTAGTTCTACGAAATGGCAGATCAACAACGCAAACTTTGACTGAGGTGAATGCCAGGTGTTTTTGGAAGAGTGGCTGATCAGCAAACTACAGCACTATCGGGTGCTGCATGCGATTCCAGGACGGATTCGTCTGCAAATCCCGTTTTGGAAAAAAATTCCTAAAGAGTGGGTGCTGGAGTCTAACACCCTCGCCTTGGACCAATTTCTGCCTGGCATTCGTGACATTCGACTCAACTCCGTGACCGGAACTGTGTTGATTTCTTATGATCCCGAATGTGTAACCGAGCAGGAGATCTTGGATTCCTTGGATGAAATGGCTAGGCTATTGCAGCAGCACCGCAAGCAGCTGAGCAAATTTGGTCCTGAGCAGCGAGATGAGGCACTTGCATATCTGCAAAAATTGGCTGAAGCCCATTGGGATTGGCTTGGTATGCAAAAAAGCCCAGAGTCTTGAGATTGTCATAGACCCCATGCCTGAAGGCAAGGGCATCTCGCGGCGTTTGGTGAATTTGCCGGTTTCCCTCAGCGATCTGGCAGCCCAGCGACGGATAGGATTCACCGAAACGATGATAAAAATACAGATAGTAGTTCCAGGAGGCATACCGTTTTGTTTGGACAGAGTGAGCAACGGTTGATGACTGTTGAAGTGGTTCATCAACTGCCTGGCCGCCTTCGGTTCCGCTGTGGTGCTTTGAAGTATCTAGATCACGTGGAGACCGAACTGCTGCAGGGCTTTCGTCAGCACCAATATATTTCAGATGTTCACCTAAACACCATTACGGGCAGTCTGCTGGTGTTACATGATCGCGAGCACATCGACAGTGAAGCTATTGTCGATCTTGTCGAAGGGCAACTGAGCGGCTTTGCGCTGCTCGCCTATGAAAGACAGCGCGAACAATACGGCAATGTTGAAGTTCGCGAACGCCGACTGCAGGATGCGTCATTTGTTGATATCGCCAAACGGGTAGCGGTATCCGCTGGCTCGTTGGCTTTGTTTGGCTTTGCTCGAACGCTGCGCGGTCACGGAATGATGGGCTGGCGCCGGGTTTTCTTGGCACCACCAGCCTTAGTCAGTCTAGGACTGTCCATTCCTATCTTCCAAAGCGGTTGGGAGTCACTGCGCAAGACGAGGCGTCCCAATGCCGACACACTAACCTCTACGGCTGTGATCACGGCGCTGCTGACCGGGCGTTCACTTTCGGCGTTGGTGACGATTCTGCTGGCAGATGTTGCCGAGATGATGACTGCTTACACGATGGAAAACACTCGCAAGGCGATTGGCGATATGCTGAGCGTTGGCGATGAAGATGTGCTGGTTGTCACCCCCGAGGGACATTTGGTGCAGAAGCCTGTAAGTCAAGTGGATCTCGGCGAGGTTGTCAGCATTCAAGCTGGAGATAAGATTGGGGTTGACGGCGTTATTACGGCTGGTGAAGCCTACATTGACGAATCTCCGATTACCGGAGAATATTTCCCTGTTAGAAAGGCCGCAGGGCAGCAGGTCTATGCGGGAACCATCGTTAAATCCGGGCAGCTGCGAGCGGATGTGCAGCGCATCGGGGATGATACCACCGTGGCCCGTATTGTCTATATGGTGGAAAATGCGCTCAGTCGCAAGGCTCAAATCCAGACCTTTGCTGATCGTTTTTCGGCACGCCTAATTCCGGTTAACTTTGCTTTAGCTGCCATTGTTTTCGGACTCACCCGCAATGTCAACCGCTCCTTAAGTATGATGATCATCGATTTCTCGTGTGGCGTGCGGCTCTCTACGGCTACGGCTTTGTCCGCTTGTATCCACAACGCCGCCCGCAACGGTGTCCTGATAAAGGGAGGCAATTTTGTGGAAGCCTTGGCAGAGGCGGACTCCTTGATCCTAGACAAGACAGGCACCATCACCGAAGGCAAACCACGAGTGACCAGCATCCACACAACGGAAGACTGCAGTGAAAAAGAACTACTGCAGCTGGCAGCGGCAGCTGAAGAGGAATCATCCCATCCCTTGGCGCATGCTGTTTTGGAACAGGTCCGGCGGTCTGGCCACGCCATCCCGGATCATGGCTTAGTGGAAGTGGTTGCCGGCCGCGGACTGTGGACCACTGTGGCTGGCGAGCGAGTGATCTTGGGTAACCGTAAGTACATGCAGGAATGCCAAGTTGGTTTGGATAATCTCAGCAGCGAAATTCGCGCCCTTGAACAAAAAGGCGAGATCATAATCTATGTTGCTCGTAATGAGCAGCTTTTGGGCGTCATCGGCATCCATGATGCGGTCAAACCCAGTATGAAAAAAGCCCTCAATCGACTGCGTAACCTGGGTTTTGATGACGTTAGGCTGTTGACAGGCGATATTGCGTTCCAAGCCGAGAAAATGGCAGCCCGTATGCACATGGATGACTTCGGGGCAGAACTGATGCCAGAAGATAAAGTCAAGACCTTATTGAGTATGCAGGCCAATGGTGCCCGAGTGGTCATGATTGGCGATGGAATCAATGATGCTCCGGCGCTGGCCTATGCTGATGTAGGAATTGCCATTGGCAATACACGCACGGACGTCGCCATCGAGTCTGCCAACGTAACCATTACAAACGATGATCCCCTGCTCATTCCCTCCACCATCCAATTGGCCCGCAATACCATGGCTACAGTACGGGATAATTTCCGACTGGTGGTGGCAGTGAATGCCTTGGGCATTATTCTGTCAGCAGTCGGATGGCTTCCCGTTGTCTGGGGGGCGGTACTGCATAACTCATCCACCATTCTTGTTGTGCTGAATTCTGGGCGCCTTTTGTTCCACGATTTCAAAGGGAGGGTCCTATTGTGAGTGCAGCCGATATCGTCATTGTTCATGAACTTCCGGGCCGCCTACGGCTCCGACTGGACCGTCCGCCTCGAAACATCGAAGACATGATTGCCAGTGTCCGCAGACACGAAGGCATGGGTGATGTAACATTTAACCCTGTCAGCCGTTCTCTGCTTGTCCGCTACAATCCCACGTTAGTCAATGCCGTAGAGATTTTGGTGCGGGTTGGGATTTTTCTTTCGCTGCATTTTCAGAATGCAGGCATCAGTATTTCCCACGCCCTGCCAACGCACACCCTACAGCCCATTGACTACTATGCCGGCAGTTCGCTGGTTGTCGCGGCACTGGGTCGAGCCGCTGCCGGCCCTTGGGCACAGGGGTTGGAGTACCACGCTGGCGCAGCCACGATGGTGTCGGTCTTCAACCATGCTTGGCAGGAAGTAACCGACGAAGGAGTATACCATCCAGAAGTGATCTCGGTGATGTACCTGATCAACTCCATGCTCCGAGGCAAAATGCTGACAGCCACCGCTGTAGCATGGGTAGCCACATTCGGCCGCCATCTGCTGGAGGCCACTGATGAGCACTGCCGACTGCAGGCTTCTGCAGTCGATAGCGAAGGCAGCGAAGGTTATATCGATGTGATGGTTCAACCCCTGAATCCGCCACAGGCCAATCCACTGAAACTCTTGGTGGCAGCCATGCGCAGCTTTATTGGTTTGGAACCACCCGGCAGCACGAACAATATTCTACGGCGGATCGCACAGATGTCTGCAAAACATGGTAATGTCTTAGAAGGAATGGGAAGAGAACCACAGCGAGTCTATATGCGCTTAAATCATTAAAGGAGGCGAATGATCATGGCCAATTTTGGCGGACTTAACAAGGATCATGCAACTGGTTTCGTGGTCGGGCTGGGAGTGACAGCTGCCGGCTACTATCTGTATATGAAGAACAAAGCCAAGGTGGATGAAACATTGGCAGGTTACGGAATTAAGCTGCCGGCAGCGGGTGAGCAGAATCTGTCCACCTTAACCCTGGAAGAACTGATGTTGAAAAAGGAAACCCTTGAAGATTTGATCGCCGAAAAAGAAATGGAACTGGAGCAGAACGCGCTTCCGGAAACTGCTGAGCCGGAAACAAAGGCAAAACCCAAAGCAAAAGCGAAATAAGGATTTGCGGGCGCACTCATCGTGCCTGTTTCGTGATGCGTGCGCTTTTTGCTTTCGCGGCCATCGTTCCCCAAGACCGCGTCAAAAACCCCTCCAAACCTTCGGAGGGGTTTTCTTCGTCAACAGCTGGTCTGAATCATCGGCAGAGTGGCTTCGCAGCAGACTACATCTCTGGTTCCTCGCCGGTAATGCTGGCCAGAGCAAAGTAGGCTGCCCGGCGAACCTCATCATGTTGACCCTCGTCATAGAGAAGTTCTTCCAGCCTCGGCACAGCTGCTTCGGCCGCCGGACCGATGGTGTTCAGCCCGGTAGCCGCTCGGTACAACGTATGATGATCGTCTTTGTACAGCAGTTCCGTCAACGCCGGAATGGCTGGTTCACCGATGGCTGCCAGAGCAAACACCGCTGTGGATGCCGCTTCACGAAAACTGCTCTCGGAACGCTGCAGAAGCTGCGCCAGGTTCGCAATGGCAGGCACAGCGTCTGGAGCAATGTGCTGTTGGATAATGCGAGCTGCAGCCTGCGCCACCCGCCACGAGGGGTCCAAGAGCGCTTCGCTCAGAGCCGGCAGGGCCGGAGCTACCTGGCGGCCCGCTGTCCAAAGCGCTTCGGCCGCTGCTGTCCGAACATACTCATTCTCATCTGTAAGATGCCCGGCAAGCACTGGGACATGGGGCGCCACAGCGTCCGCAGGAAAATGACTCATAGTCTTGAGAGCATACTGCCGCACCACAGGCTCTGTGTCCCGGGCAGCCCGCAGCAGTTCGTCGCTGACACGCACGGCTGGTGCTCCGATACCTTCAAGCACTTGGGCCGCTTTGCTGCGAACAGCGCTGTCGCTATCGAAAAGCGCTGGCGCCAGAGCAGCTGCCCGCTCTCCACCGTCGTGATCGACCCAGCGTAATGCTTCAACCGCTAAGACTCGCACTCGCTGTTCAGAATCCTGCAGGGCTTGGGTTAGTGCTGTCATCAGCTGCGGGGAATACTCCGCACTCTTCTGGCCCCAAGAGGCCAACGCCTTGGCAGCGGCAATACGCATCTCCACAGCAGATTCCTGCAAGCCTTGGACCAGCAGGGGTATGGCATGATTCGGAAAGTACCAAGCGTCTGCCACGATGGCCGCGGCGCCCAAGCGAATCGGCAAATCTTGATCCCCTAGATAAGGGACAATGGCATCCATCACATCATCAATGGGCCGAGTGCCGATCTTCTTCCCATCCGGCTGTTCACCGCCTAGGCCGACCAGTGCCGTCATCGCTGCTTGGCGCACTGCCAGATCACTGTGCGCCAGCAGGTTGACCAAATCGGCAGCGGCTTCCCGCCGCCGGAACGCAACGGCCAGCTCGGCAGCGGCCACCTGGCGCTCGTCTTCGCCACCACTGTGCAGCATGGTCAACAGTTCGTCTGTGGCTGCTTCTGCAGGATCAAAGGCAGGTTCTTCCTGCTCTGCACCAGGCATGCCCGGCACCGCGGGCATCTCCGACATATCCGGCATTCCCGGCATGGCAAAGCCTGCCATACTCTGCAGTTCCATGTGGATTGTCTTTGTTTCTCCGGCCGCAATGGTGACGTTGGCTTGGGCTGGTATGGCAAATGCTTCCGTCTCCGCCAACATCGCCATCACATCGTAAGTGCCCGCAGGTAGGCTCACGGTCTTGGCCTGCCCCGGCTCCAACAGGGTGGGCATCATGTTACCCATGATGATAACTTGAACCTCTAGACTTATGTCCTCGCCGCCCATCTCGACAATGATCTCCAATTCGCCTTGATTGGCTAAGGCTGCACTGGGTACGAAGATACTGATCATGAGAATGGCCGTTGTTAAGGCCGTTAACCACTTGCCCAGGGAACTCCTCCGATTACTCATTCGCGCGCCGCCGTGCTTGGTCATTCATGGCACCTCCCAAAATGCTGTACTCACAGGAAACGTTGAAACATTCTCTGCTGCCTGTGAAACCACTCCTTCCTAAGCGTGTGCTTCCCTACGTTATACCGTACATCGTACCGTATCCCCATTGTTTGCTCGCATATTCTTTTTTATGTGCACAAGAATCAATCGGGATCCAACACCCGGGTGAACTGCCACTGCAAGGTGTTAGTCACTTCCATGCGCGGTCGAGCCAAGAAGAAGAACGGAGCATTGCGCACCGGTGAAGGCCAGCTTATGCTGTCTTCTAAGCGATCCGTAAATCGATCATACTCTGGCCAATCGATCCGGCCAATCGATGGATTATCCTGCCACGCTACGACCAGATGGCGCGCCACTTCCGGCAACACCACGGATCGACTTGACGTTAACGAAGCTTCTCGCGCCCGATCACGCTCAGTGTCCTCACAGCCCTCTATCGTGACCCTAGAGCGAAGAGTGTCGAGAAACTGTCCTGGCGGCGCCAACGATGGAACCAAAACGGCCACACGGTATTTGCCATCACGCACCTGAATGGCTGCTCGGGGGGAGATCTCCAGGCTCCCGTCGCTGGTACTGACGGCACCCCTGCCCTCATAGTCGCGAGTCAACGTGACCAGACAGGTCTCCATCCGCTCGGTTCGCTCCGAGCATGTGGGACAGTGTTCGTAGCTCTCTTGCACCTCGGTGAAAGCGTGACGGCCAGTCAGTTGAACGTGCCACGTGGGATCCATACCTTCCCAGGGTACCTGGTCCGCTACATGGGAGTCCGGCTCTAAGCGAAGAACGGGGCTATCGGCATCAATCGTATACTGATGCAGCACGTCATAGGTAATAACGCGGACTTCGCCACTCTCTCGAGGCGGCGAATCGGCGGCTGCATACACCTCCACATCCACACGCCGACGAAATCGAACCCATCCCACCCACGGGACTGGTTTCACCCGCTCGATATGAATACTGGAGTCCGTGGCTCCCAGACCAGTGACTCCCTGCATCCAATCAGCCACACCCAAAATAACATCTCTGCGGCTCCACACTCCGCCATCAGGCATCTGCGATAGCGCGTGAGCCCGGATCCAAGCTCCCGTTTCACCAAACTCCAACTCAGGACGACCACCCCAGATGGCAGCCGGTTCCGTCTCCTCGATAAGACGAAACTTCACAATTGCCGTGCCATCTTCATCAGTGACCACCAAACCGGAAGCCGGCTGGTACCACTCACCGGGATCCATTCTTGTAAAGCGCCGCAGAGCATTGGCAAAGCGAATCTGCACAACAGCATTTTCCTGAGGTCCCGCTTCCGGAAACTGTAGATCCGACAGGCGGTCTAGAGCATAATGACCTAACAACCAAGGCGCTGTCATAGGGGGCGCATATTGGGTGAACTGAGCGACCTTCATGCGGCCCCATTCCACGTTTTTTGCGGCTTCTGGAG
>SLOZ01000008.1 GCA_007132255.1 Limnochordia bacterium
AACCCTCAATGGGCTTGGTGGTCCGATCGAGCGCTAGAGCTCATGGCGACTCATGGCCCAAAGCATTTTAGCGCCTGCACTCACGAGCTGCTCTATCATATGCGTTACCCTCAGCACATGGGGAACCATGAATTGGAACGAGCCGCCCCCAGTGTCCAATACCGAGCAGCCATTGGAGCGAAGGGTTCGGGACATTCCGTGCTGCGGCAGCGAGACGGAGATTCCAGCTTAACGTTGGTCAGTGATTCGGATACTATAGGTTCCTACCATTTTGGCCAGGCGCGTATGGTGGCCATACGTCCGACCGTTGCCTTCTTTGGCAAGGCTGTTGTCTGTCCTTCGCATTGGCAGACCGCTAGCGATGGCAGCTATCTGGCAGAGGTGAAGATTGAAGCCCCCTATTTCAGCCCACTGTCGGCAGAGGATGCGGCAGAACTCCCGCCTAATGTGGATCCTTTGGACCTGTATCATTCGAGGCGGCAGGAAAGCGACGTCTGCCACTTGCTGACGCAAATTAACGTTATGCCCAAAGACAACGGATTTGATCTACACTGGACTTTGATCCCTTCCGTTGCTTCCTGGGATGTGATGACGCAGCTAACGCTGCAGTTCAGTCCCGAGGGGCAATGGGATCTAGACTACGGGCTGCGGCTTTTGGCGGATGGCGTTTATCTCATGGAAGGCCGCTGGGCGATCTATCGCTGTGGACCATGGGTGCTGGAAGTCGAACGCCTATCGCCTGAAGAGCCAGAGCACTTCTTGCCAGCTCTGCGTGGCGATGTAGAGCGTACGGGCAGCAGGTATCTGCTGCTTAACGGGCTTTCGGGTACACCAACAAAACTCAGCGTCCGGGCCTACCAGGCAGGTGTTCGTTGAAGGAGGTTGTTATAGCATGCAGACACCGAATCTTTCGCTCGACGTTCTTCAAGAGCGGTACAGTGAACTAAGTCGAGTCCACAAACGTATCGCGCGCTGGCTTTTTGAGCATCCCACCAAAGCACTGGAATTGAATTTGGATGAAATGGCGCACGCCACAGACAGTTCGCGCTCGACGATCCTCCGGTTTTGCCAAGCCATCGATGTGGAAGGGTTTAAGGGACTCAAGAAGATGCTGGCGCAACCTGTGACGCAATCGCTGCAGCATGTGATCGATGATGATGTGCTGCATTGGGTCTATGCCAGTACCGAAGCAGCCGTTCGCGATACCTTTCTCCAGCTGTCGGCCGCTGTGTTTGACCAGGTCGTCGCTCATTGCGCTCAGGCGAGACAGATTGTCTGGTTTGGATCTTTGGAATCGGGGTTTATGGCCGAAGGTGCTGCCCATAAGTGTTCGATGCTGGGTATTGAATCATTGGCTTACTCCAATTACCAAGCATTCCAGAACAATCTTCGCTTCACCACGTCCAGCGATGCTTTGGTGGTTATCTCGTGGGGAGGCGATGGCGAACATATCCGCCGTCCGGTGACAAGAGCCATGGAGCAGGGAGTCTCTATCACGGCCATCACAGCCCGCCGGATGTCTTGGCTTGGAGAGGTGGCCGACTGGACACTGGTCGTGGGCAATCAATACGCTGTTCACGAGGGGCGCGAGATCACACTGCGGGCTGGGCAGGAAGCTATCACAAATGCTTTGATCTTTAAAGTGGCCGCGGCACGCGGTATCCATTGGGATGTTCCGTGATACCAACTGTGCGTCTGCAGCGAGGGGGGATTGCTGTTGCTGGCATATATCGTTAAGCGCATTCTGTACATGATTCCGACCTTAATCCTCATATCTTTGGTTGTGTTCTTTATTATCCAGCTGCCGCCAGGAGACTGGCTCACGTCCTACATTGCCCGCCTCGAGATGGGTGATGAGACCATTTCAGCCCAGCGAGCGGAAGCGATGCGGGTGCAGTATGGTTTGGATCAACCCAAGCATGTCCAGTTTTACCAATGGGTGCGCAATATCATTATGAACGGTGACTTCGGTTACTCCTTTGAGTTCAATCGCCCCGTCTCAGAATTGATTTGGGAGCGACTATTGCTCACTGTGGTGGTGACCTTTACCACATTGATCTTCAGTTGGGTGGTGGCGTTTGTCATCGGCCTCTACTCGGCTACACACCAGTATTCCTTCGGTGATTATATTGCCTCGGTGGTTGGTTTCATTGGCCTGGCCACACCAAACTTCGTTCTGGCTTTGGTACTGATGTGGATAGCCTTTGCCTATTTTGGCACCAGCGTAACCGGCCTTTTTTCTTCTGAGTTTGTTGGCGAACCTTGGACAACGGCAAAAATTGTTGACATGTTCAAAAATATGTGGATTGCCATAATCGTGATTGGGACTGCAAGCACGGCCGGACTTATCCGTACGCTGCGGGCCAATCTGCTGGACGAGCTGCGTAAGCCCTATGTGGTGACAGCAAAATCCAAAGGGCTCTCTAATCTGCGGGTGCTGCTGAAATATCCCCTGCGGATTGCCCTCATTCCGTTTATCAGTACGGTGGGTTGGATGCTGCCCACGTTAGTTTCCGGCTCCGAAGTGACAGCCATGGTCCTCGGACTTCCGACGACGGGACCTATGCTCTTGGGAGCTCTGCGCAGCCAAGACATGTATCTTGCCGGCACGTTTATTCTGCTTTTAAGTACGTTGACAGTGATTGGCACGCTGATCAGCGATATCTTATTGGCTGTCGTCGATCCGAGAATTCGCTATGAGTAGGGGGTGGACAGTGTGAAGCACGACAAGAAGAAACGAGTCAACCCGGTCGCACCGGTACCCCCAGAGGGAGAAACCGAACAGTCGCAGCCGCCGGTGAGCGATGACGACCAGATCTACTTAGCCTCGCAGTGGCAGTTAGTTTGGCGCCGATTCCGTCGTCATCGCTTGGCGCTGGTCAGCATCGCAGTGCTGCTCGTAATCTACGGTGTGGCGACATTCGCCGAGTTCGTGTCTCCCTATGATCCGTATCGTCATGATCGGCGTTACGCCTTTGCTCCCCCACAATTACCGCGGTTTTTCAGCGAAGACGGCATCCATATCCGCCCGTTTGTCTACGGACTGCAGCAGAGCCGCGATCCGGTCACACTGCAGGTTGTGTATGAGCTCGACCGCAGTCAGCGTAATCCAATACAGTGGTTTGTGCGCGGAGCTCCGTACAAGTTTTGGGGACTCTGGGAAACGGATCTGCATCTATTTGGCGCCGAGGGAGGGACGGTGTTCTTGCTGGGTGCGGATAACCTGGGACGCTGCCTCTTTTCGCGAATCGTATTCGGAGCACGCATATCCACGACCATCGGGCTCATGGGAGTCTTTCTAAGCTTCTTGATCGGTATTCCGGTAGGTGCTGTTTCCGGGTATTACGGTGGTGCCCTTGATGAACTGGTCCAGCGCCTCATAGAATTTCTCCAGAGCATTCCATCCATTCCATTGTGGATGGGTCTGGCAGCGGCCTTGCCGGCAGATTGGCCGGTGATCCGCGTCTATTTTGGCATCACTGTGATCCTATCCCTGATTGGCTGGGGTGGCTTGGCCCGTGTCGTCCGCAGCA
>SLOZ01000066.1 GCA_007132255.1 Limnochordia bacterium
AGAGACGCGAAATCGCATGAGCTGCGATTTCTCCGAGGAATTCACCCTGGGTTTGCTCGGGATTCCGAGAAAATCAACACGTTTCTAGGGATACCTTCTTCTGTCCGGACTGTGCGCTGTTAAAGGTCTCTTAGCTCGTCTTCGGTTCGGCAAAGACCTTTTGAAGCTGATCTGGCTCATTGACGTCCCAATCCTTCATGGGTGTCAAACGGATGCGAGCTCTATTGCCCCCACCCGGTTTGTCAGAACCACGGAATATGGAAGTAGATGCCCAGGCAGTAGCAACCAGTTCCGGAACACTCAGGCCGTAGTTCTAGATTTCTTGCTTGAGCTTTGCCATATGCTGCTCGTCGATGAGCTCAACGTCCACCGCAGGCACCGGATCCTGCCAAATCAGTTCCTCGTTCGGAACCTCGGGATCTAGATAGCGCGCAGCGGACCCATATCGCTGTGAGTCAATGTGAACCAATCCCGAGCAAAGGCGTCGGCCAGCTCGTCCGGATTTTCGTCAAAGTGCTTGGCGATAGGCCGATGCGTAGGATCGGCTTTCAAGGCTATGTCCGATGTCAGCATCATCGGGCGCAAGCCGTTGGGTCGCCTCCTTGGCCTAGACACTAACGGCGTCCGACCGCCGTTGATGTGCAGGCACGACCTCGTATCTGCTACGGGCATTCCTGTTGGATCACCTCGCGAATACCTGCTATAACCGGTTCCTCGGCGAGAAGGTGAACCAGATCACCCTCTGTAAGACGTTTCACTGTCTGGAGAACATAGGAACTGCCCCTGTGCAGTATTTGTTCTGCAACGACGCTTAAGATGAACAACATCATCATCGCTTCGATTGTCACCAAGTCACTTATGGACAGCGGCCGCACAGAGTGGTAGCCCTTGATGATCTCGGGCGGCACTTGCCGGTGGCTTCCGCCCATATGGGCACACATCTCTCCGAGATCGTAGAGTAGGTAGCCGTAGACACAGCGCCCGAAGTCTATGGGTACAACAGTATCTCCCACAACTAGGAAGTTGGCATCCCGGAGATCGGTATGGACGATTCCCAGATAATCCGGACACCTGTCCATTTGGTCCATTCTTTGGATGACAAGCTCCAGAGCACGCCGAATCAAGGCGAACTGGTCTTCGGTTATAGTTCCTACACGCAGGCCTTGCTGAATCGTATGGATGATCTGCTGAACATACGCTTGCCGATGTTCCGGCCGTTGAACACACTCCTCCGCCAAATACCGATTAGAGGCATTATGGAGCTTGGCGGCAACTGCACCTGCCTGGTTGGCATGCTGCAAGTAGTTTGGTTGCGACTTGGTCAACTCGGCACCGGGAATAAAAGGCCGCAGCAGACAGGCCGCCGATTGACCATCAAGTACAATGTTCGTCTGAGTCCGCCCATCACAGGCTTTGATTGGCGAAGGCGTCTTCAATTCCGGGCAGTGGTTAACCAGGATGTTCAAGATCCGGATTTCGGAAGCAATCGCCTGCTCGGTGGCGTATTTTCCATGGTCTCCGTTAACGGCACTGGCAAGTTCTTCCCGCCTGCGATAGATGTCGAATATGTACACTGCGTCCATGGTTTCCACACGGTACACCATCTTCTCACTGTGGGACAACAGCTCAATGGCTTTGGGAGTGATGCCGTATTGTTCGGCGAGGAGTTCATGGATGTAGGTATATGACACTCAGATCAACTCCCCCGAGTTTCTGCGGCATAGAATGCCTGGCCTCATCGTCCCCGGGAACCGTTACGCTAACCAGCGGGTCTCGGGCCAGCCCTGCGCGCCTTGATGGTTTTTCATGTTCACCGGGCACAGACCTGATCCCTCCTATACGATGTGATCCAGAAAGAGACGGCAAAGAAGCCTCAGGAAGAATAAGTCCTCTGGGCCAGAAAAAGCTGTAGCGCTGCCGAGACTGGCTCCCAAACCTGCGGTACTCAGAGGCCCGCTGCACGCTACTCAGAAACGATCAATCCAATGGCTGGCATCCCGGAGCTACTGCTGAAGTTCCTTTGCCCATTCGGGATTGGCTTGGGTAATCCGCATCTGGCCATGTATCTCGTCCCAGGAATGCGGCCAAGGGTAATCGGACACCACGCAAGCTAACGTATCCTGCCAAGCACATTCGGACGCTGTGTACTCGTAGTAAATTCGTAAGGCGGGTTCCACAAAACCAGCACCATTGGAATCCAAATGGTGGGTCTCGAGGAGACTGCCCAGGGTACGCAGCACAGCCATTTCGCCAGGCGCAGTGTAGCCATGTCCGGACGCGTACCAACCGTGTTGACCATTCCCGGGATGTCCATCCAGCCCCCGGTCAAGAAGATCGTCGTCAATGTGATCGGCCAAGTCTGTTCTGTACCCAAGAAGGAATCGGACTGCATCAATCCCTTCATACCTCCGTGAGTGTCGCTCGAGGAACCCGAGGACAGAGGAAACCAGCATTGTCGGGTCGAATGCCTTGGATCAAAACATCGCTCACGGCTGGCTGGTGCTGGCGGACCATCAGCCTGAGCGGCAAGCACAAGGAGGCGGTTTGGATGACTACCTATCTGGCTGCGGAGATGAATGGCGCGCAGTTCTTAGCTGGCAATTGGGAAGTGGCGCTCTTGACGTTGGGTTCCACGGAAAATCACGGCACACACCTGCCATTCGCTCAGGATACCTTTGTTGCCTACAACATAGCGTTGGATGTTGCTGCGAAAACAAAAGGAGTCCTGGTCCTGCCTCCCGTGTACTTCGGAATGAGCGAACACTATCAACACGCCCCGTTTTCGATTTCCCTAACTCCCGGGACAATGATCGGTCTGATCAGCGACGCTCTGAGGTCGGTGCATCGCTGGGGCATCAAACGGATCATTATCATCAACGGACACGACGGCAACCTTGGCCCCATTGAAGTGGCAGCTCGGCAGTTCAAGGTGGACCATCCCGACGTGACCATCGCTGCCTGCGAAAAATGGTGGGAACTTCCCGGCCAATTGCTGCCGGAAGGCACCTTTGCAGTTTGGGATGGTATGGGTCATGCGGGAGAAGGCGAAACCTCGATCGCACTGCATTATTTCCCAGAGCTCGTTCAACTGGATGGGGCCCAAGGAGTAGTACCGGTTGAACCTCCCTACCTGTCCGTGAAATGGCTGTTTCATGAGCTGACGACCGTTGGCACGACGGGCGATCCAACGCAGGGTACCGCTGAAAAAGGACAGCAAATGGCTGAGTGTGTCGTTAACGCCATCTGCGAGTTCATCAGCGTAATGCGCGAACAGGATTGGCGGCCTTGTCGCTGAGCCGTTAACGACTAGCATCAAAAAAGAAAGCCAGAACCATTTGCGGTCTGGCTTTCTCGGTTCTCACATGGCATGCCTAAGCTGCTGACGTGGATATTCAGGTAATCCTGATTGGCACATAGTAATCCATTTGGCAATAACCCATGGCATTACCCGCTGCTGGGGGTGTTGGAATGTTACCCAATTCGGCTCGGCCGGTGTCTTCGGCAAAACAGTCCTTGGCCTTGATGAAC
>SLOZ01000401.1 GCA_007132255.1 Limnochordia bacterium
ACTGTTCCGACTGAGATTTTCCGTCGTTGTGGCCGGAGAAATCCCTGGTAGAGGGATTTCTCTCCTCTTTTTTTGCGGTCCGATGATCACATTATCAACACTTTCCTGGTATGGCAGGGCCAGTCAAGACCCCTCGCAATTTTCAGTTTGTGATTGTATTCGGCCAGGGAGAAACTCCTTCGTCTATAGAATCTGTCAATTCAATAATCCAACGATCCAGCCATCCACCACAGTAAGGCGGCGGCTGTCTAAAGCGAGTTGTCCTTGACAAAGTCAATGATCCCATCAACACGACCAAAGGCAACAGCCGTTACAGTGTCGGCACCGCCATAGTAGACAGCGATGCGTCCAGAGGCCGCGTCCGTTAATGCCGCACACGGAAAGGCCACGTTAGGGACATCTCCAACGCACTCGTATTGGGTCTGTGGCGAAAGCAGATAGGGCTCGGTGCGATACAAGACCTTCCAAGGCTCGTCGAGATCCAGCAGGGCAGCGCCCATACTGTAGACAAAACCATTGCACGATGTCAGGACTCCATGGTAGATCATCAACCAACCCTCACTGGTTTCAACAGGAATAGGGCCAGCACCAATCTTAGTAGATTGCCAGCCACCCGCGGTCGCCATGACATGGCGGTGCTTACCCCAATGAATCATGTCCGGACTTTCGCTGAGGAAGATATCCCCAAATGGAGTATGGCCGTTATCGCTAGGGCGACTGAGCATGACATATTTGTCATTGATTTTCCTCGGGAACATAACGCCATTGCGGTTAAACGGGAGGAAGGCATTTTCTAGTTGATGGAACGTCTTGAAATCGTAGGTAAAGGCAACGCCAATGGTCGGACCGTGGTATCCGTTGCACCAGGTCACGTAATAGCGGTCTTCGATCCAAGCAACTCGCGGATCGTATCCATAGACAAATGTACCAATTTCGGGATCATCGCACTGAAACTGGATGGGTTCGTGATCGATGTTCCATTTCAAAGCGTCATCGCTGAAACCGGCGTGTATCCGCATATTACGAGCGCGGTCGTCAACGCGAAAGACTCCGGCAAACTTACCTTCGAAGGGGACAACAGCGCTGTTGAAGATACTGTTAGCACACGGTATCAGGTTCCTCGGAATCACTGGATTGGCGTCATAGCGCCACAAAGGTTCGGTATTACCGGCTGGACGCTCCTGCCACGGCATATTCGGGATATCGCTGCCAACGATTTTCACTGTAGACATTGCATAACCTCCACTATTCTTAATTCCGCCTTTTTTGGCGGTTTAGCACCCGGCTCATTGACGACAATCAGCCTCTTAAAACCCCATTGTCACATGAGCGTTCTTACATGTTCTCCACAACATTTCACCATAGACCTACCCGAGCAGACCTGTTTCATAGAAAACCATACGTGGTTCACAGTTGAGTGCGAAACGCTTTACAGAAAACGTTTCGCTGAGGTAACTTGTCAATATTGATCGTTGAAATACGTCTGTGAAATAGGCCTGCTAGCAGACCACCTCGTCGTTTGGGCAGTCCCCCAGGTGAACCGCCCAAGCTTAAACGGTTCACTCCTTAACCATCAACGGATCTGCTGACCACAAACCTGTGGCTGACGGCCTGCCGGCTCGCCCATGACCGAGACTCACCGAGGCTTTTGGGCGAGAACATGCCCTGCGCTCGCTGAGATCACCACATGGTGTATACCAGCATTATTCTTGCCATTTTTTCGGATTCCTGCACCTGCAGCAAGGGTTTCTGTGCCGCCGCAAAATGACCGCGCTAACGTGCGGTTTGTCTCTGCCCGGGACTGGGAATCACCCCCGTCGATGATCCTCCCTAGAGACGCACTCATTTGCTTAAAGGTTTAACTGCTTCTTCGAGTCAGCCGATCCATCGCAGCGGATCGGCAAAAAAGCCAGCCGGGACCGGATACTGGTGGATTTGGCCGCGGCTGGCTGCTGTTGGGCGCCTAACAGAGGCGGTGCCGTGTCAGTGCTCACCGATCTGATAGAAGTAGTCTCGCAGAAGTATGTTGAGATCCTCCAAAAAATCCGGGCTCGCTGCCCGACTTTGATCAGCCTTCTCCACTAAAGCCTGCAGTTCCAGGTAAAAGGAGCGAAATGCATTCTCTAACTGCATCATATCGTCGCTAACTAGAGCACAATCCGGGCATTCAGTGGGTTCTGCACTGACAGCTCGGACGTGGAGCGGCCAAAGAGCATATTCGGGAGCCGCGGGCTCGTAGTAACTCAGCCGATTGTTGGTCGTCGATAACGCCGCGATTCCACCTGCGGGAGTAAAACCCATACCTCGATAGCTTCCTGTCAAGCGCCAAAGGAAATTCGCAGAGAAATCCATAGCATGGATGCCATGGTGATTGGCAAGAAGAAGCTTCTGTCCACGCCCTTCCACCAATGAACCCAGTGCTGGCACGCCGATCTCAACCGTCCACAGTTCTTCGCCCTGCGGCGAAATTCGTGTTACCAAAGCCGCTCTATGTTCTCGGTAACTAGCGACGGCCAATGAGCCATCACTTAGAACCAAAATACGCTGTGCAGTGCCGATGGCATCGGGACCAAGGCGGCGGTTTTCTACCTTCGTAACCGCACCACTGCCTGCAAGTGTCAGGAGTTGAACCTGAGAGCCATTGTCATCGGTAAGCCGTCCAAGAATCAACATCTGGCCATTGGGCCACTGGGCGATAGCCTCAGCCTCCAAATGTTGGTCGAGCTCGAAGGGATTGGGTGCCGCATGATAGTACTCCTGCCAGATTAGTTCACCAGAGGTGCTGAAAAGACCCACCAATGCTTTAGCGACCGACGGATTTCGAGCACCGTCCATCCGGCGATACTCACCCATGCCCGCCACCGCAATGCTGCCGTCAGTCAAGACGTGAGCGGCACGCAGTTCACTGCGATTGTAAATCCAGGTGTGCGTATCCCGGACCAGCACCTCAGCAATATCGCCTCCCAAGGGAATCTCCCGGAGCAAATTGCCCTGCGGATCTACGTGGACGGCGGCGGCTCGTTGACTGGTGGAACTGTTGTTATTGAAACGAAACGGTACGGACCCCACAATCAGGAAGGAGCCATCGAGCAATTGGACTATGTCACGAACCAAAGGCGATGCGGTGGTGCCTTCGTCGCCGACTGGGATGCTTCGTTCCCAGACCCTGGCGCCTTCGGCGTTCCAAAGAGCCAAAACGAAGAGTGGCACGCGACCATCCCGTCCGGCATTGGCTGTGACCACACTTCCATCTGCGAGTACCACCATAACCTGCGCTGCTACCGTCTGCTGCCAACCCCTTATCAGTCCAGATTCCTGCGCCAATCCAATGTGTCCCAAAAGACCCAACATGAGCAATAGCACACCAACAACGAGGCTAATCTGCTTGACATCCAGCACACCCTTCACTCCTTACACTCCTTTCAAATGCATACCGAAGTCATCGTCTGCCAATACCACCATGATCAGCATCACTGCGAAAGTTTGTAGTATTGTCTCAATATTATGTCATACTTCGGCTGTAGGAG
>SLOZ01000031.1 GCA_007132255.1 Limnochordia bacterium
AGCACTGCCTGAAGACGGAGAGTTCACTGTGGAAATTATCGACACTTGGAATATGACCATCACGAAACTGGACGGCGCATATTCTGGTGAGATTCGGGTGGATTTACCGGCCAAGCAATATATGGCAGTGCGGATCCGTCGGGTCTAATGGTTGTTGGCTAATGTGTGCTTTTCTTCCAACGTTTGTTCCATATGATCGCTCCAATCCCTTCAAGCATGAACTATGCTAGGTGGTACGATGGGCACAAACTTCAGCCAAAAGACCATTTGCTCCTGGGTTCTAGAAAGAATCAGTATCTGCTGCCGGTTATCCACCAGAATTTCGTGATGCCCGACGTCCAGAAGCAGGATTCGTCTCGGATGCTGTCGAACATCCGGCCATTGCCTAGACGGGAGTACGTTGCGTACTGACGTCAATGGCAAGAGTTCAGCAAAAACAAAGGCGAAAGGACGATGACGATGGTAAGATTGATGTCGCTGGTGTTGGGAGTACTGCTGCTGGTTTCCGCTTCTGCTTGGGCGGGAGACTGGACTGCCGCTGAGATGGATCGGCTCATGGCCGATGCCACACGCACACTGGAGAAAGCCCGTGAGGCCGAGAACGCTTTGGCGCTCCGCATTGCCGAAATCGAGGAAGTTTTACAATGGCTGGAGACGGCCCGGGGACAAATATCAGCGCCTTCGCTGAGTGCGCGGAATTTAGCTCTCGGCAAACCAGCCGCACAGTCCAGTGTCTCTTCTTGGGGCGGTCTCCCGGAATTGGCGGTCGATGGCAACACCGACGGTATTTGGGTAAACGGCTCTGTGATGCACACCAATAGCGAAAGTGAGCCTTGGTGGCAGGTGGATTTGGAGGGTATCTATGACATTTCTCAGATTGCCCTTTGGAACCGTGTGGAAGACGCTCAGCGTACAACCAATCTCTATGTGTTTGTTTCGGAAGAGCCCTTTGTCAGTTCGCGGCTGGTAGATATTCGCAGCCAACCGGGAGTATGGCATTTCCACGTGCAGCAGCAAGTGCAGTATCCCACTGTCATTCCGGTGAATCGTCGTGGTCGTTTTGTGCGGGTCCAATTGGCTGACACGCAGTATTTGCACTTAGCGGAAGTTGAGGTTTGGGGTTACTAAACAAAGGCAAGCAGGACCGGTATTCCATGGGGAATGCCGGTCCTGCTGTATGGGGGCTTATGACCCGTTAAGCCTCTTCCGTACGCAGAACCCATTTGCCATTGGTGAAATCCGGGATGGGTACGGGTTGTCCGCCCATGGCAATGCTCTGTTCGCTTAAGGTCGAGATACACATCCAAGCAGCGGTATCATAGACATCGATGGGTGTTTGCGTTTTGTTCTGGACAGCTCTGATGAAATCAGAGAACACCAGCCAATCCATGCCGTCGTGTCCTTCTTTGACACCTTCTTCGATGTAGCGCTGCCATACAGGATGTTCGTATTGGTCACGATACTCATCCACGTTGTTGCCGGGCCAACCGAACTCCATGGCGCGATGCTGGCTATCCAAGAAGATCGAGTGGCTGTCTTCGCTGTACATACCCAATGTCCCCCGCACCTGGAGACCTCGGGAGTAGTAGCGGGGTAAGGTTGTATCCAGCGTCAGCAGGATGGTCTCGCCGCCCGCGCACTGGATTATAGTGTTGACGATATCCCCTTGTTTGAACTCTGTGGATTTGAGTTTTTCGTCATCTGGCTTTTCTTGGGCTATGTATGTCGACAAGCCCCTTGCCTTGGATGCCATGGATGTCAAGGTGAGCATCTGGTTGCCGTGATTGATACCCAAGATTTTGGCGATGGGGCCCAGCTCGTGGGTGGGATAGTTCTCGCAGTTCTTGTGAATGTAGTTGCGCAACCGGTAGTGGCGGTTTTCTTTACCAAACGAGATTTCGCCCCGAAGGTCATGGTGGTAGCCCCCGGCGCAGTGGACCACTTCACCTAAGGCGCCCAGTCGCACCATGTTAAGCAGCATCATTTCATCCCGGCCGTAGCAGCAGTTTTCCATCAACATCACTGGTACTTGAGTGCGTTCATGGGTCCGGACCAAATCCCAACACTCTTGGAGCGAGTAGGCACCGCCTACTTCTAGACCCACATACTTCCCAGCCTCCATAGCGGCAATGGCCACGTTGACATGGTTCTCCCAAGCTGTACAGACCAGTACTGCGTCGATTTCAGCCATCTGCAGGATGTCCTTGTAGTCTGTGGTCTCCACAGGCCGCTGGCCCCGCTCTTGTTCCACATAAGCAGCCGCTTCGGTGACCCGGTCTTCGTACACATCACAGACGGCAGCCACTGTTACATCGGGATGGATGAGGAATGGGCTGCGCAGCAGGCTCCGGCCCCGGGAGCCAAGACCAATGACGCCAATTTTCACTTCTTGTTTCATGATAGACGTATCCCCTCAATGTGGTATTTTTTGTCTCCGGTGAGCGATATGTTCCGATTCACTACCTCAACCATTCTCCGCCGGCCCTAGCTACCCCTTCGCCCTGTAGGAAATTCCTCTGGATGGTTTATCTCGGATCTATGGGTTCTAGGGTTGGCGCAGCGCAGGATTGTACAGCGCCTGCGACGTATACAACCTGTAATCTATTTGGTGCTTTATGTCTGGGCGCCAGTGAGCAAAGGAGCGATTTGCGATGCCAGTCATTAATCTGGACGGAGTCGGGGGACGCTTAACCAAAGAACAAAAGCGGCGTTTGTGCACGGAGTTGGTCGCCAAGGCCAGCGAGATTACGGAGATCCCGGCCGAGGCTTTCATGGTTCTTATCCACGAAATGGGCTATGAGAATATTGGGGGGCACACAGGCCTGTTATCCGATGCGCTGGGGGAGTCTCGAGAAGACTGAACAGCTTCGCTGCGGCAATAATTAGTGGCTGTGGGGCGGTGCTTGGCTGGAGTTGACAGAGGCCACCAATCGCTACCGCGAGTGCAAACGTAAGCTGTTTCAGTTCCGACGGCCCGGTGATGATGACGATACGTCCGACGAGGAAGAGACGTAACCGAAGCCTTCCGTTGCACGCCGGGTCGGCTGCGCTCTACGCCGGTGATGGCGAACAACAACCCAATACCAGAAATACCCAGAGGCGGTAGTGCTTCTGGGTTTTGCTTTCGCAAAGGTAAATCCGTCGCTGAACAAGAATACCTTTATACACAAGCAAAAATAACCCGGTGGAACCGATGAATCCGGTCCGAAGGAGTCGACTACCTTGAACCTAACTCCATATCTCGATGATCTTGCCCAGCGAGTGGATGCGCACGTAGAAAGGAATCTGCAGGAGCAGTGGCTGCAGTTTTTGGCGGGTGCCAGTCCGCAGACGATCTTCTCACCTATTCGACCGCTGCCGAATCCTCCTAAAATCCCTTGGCCAGACATCACGATCAATCAGGCTATAGCGGACCTGGATGCCATGGTTTTAGCGCAGTTTAAGACATGTTCTCAAACACTTGAGACCGCCAGCGGTGCTATTCTCTGTGTGCGTTCCAATTATGGTACCAGCATTATTC
>SLOZ01000459.1 GCA_007132255.1 Limnochordia bacterium
CAAACCAATCCCGTGATTGACAAACAGCACACCGACAGCACTGCGCGGATCCTTCGGATGCTGTTCATCCGTCATGGCCGGCGTAGATATGCGCATCCTTCCCTACAAATGTGGAAATGGCCAAACGCCAGCGCATATCGAGACCCAGTGGAACTCCGGTCCAATCCAGTTCCAGCCGGTTGGGTAACGCAGTCCGACACGGCGGTTAAAGAAACCTCCAGCTGCGGGGCCAGTTCCGTCTTGGTCAGGGCCTCCTGCGGTACAATGCGGCGATCGATGTCTTTGAGCATCGACACCGGCCCCTTTCGCAGGAACCGCAGCGTTTATCGTCAAACTTTATGAACTTTCTTGATGATCTATGCCGATTCTATCACATTGTTCGCGGAGCCACAACAGAGACTCCCTAACTCGGGCGCTTTGTTCTAAGCATCACAGCCCCGTCTCAACACTGGATCGCGCGATATTGGCACCCAAAATTGGGTGCCAAGCCGCGTCTGTGTAAAGCTAAATACCACCCCGGACATCGACCACAGGTTCTGCCTTGACCGAGAAGCCGGAAAACCAGACAGAGCACCCACTGCCCCCTGGAGATTGCGCCACCACACCAACGCGAATAGTGGGCTCTAAGTCCATGCGAAAATAGCGAATCATATACCAGGTCTTTTCGTCCAAGGAATAATGCATAGACACCGTTGACCCGTAACGGCTGATGCGCAAATACGGTGGCTCAGCCAACGTCATCAATGTGTTGCTGTCATCGGAATATGCTTTTGTGACAACACTGACGATGGACGGCCAACCATAGGACATCTCATAGCACAGCTTCGCCCAGTGCGAATCATCCTGCCACAGCATCAAGCAGGCAGAATCGAATTCGCTTTCCATCTTGACATCCACGCGCGTCACCACGGTGAAATCTCCGGTTAGTTCCGTATACAAAAACGGTCCAGATTCGCGGCGGGCATCACCGAGCGGATCCACAAAAAAGTCCGCTCCGGCCGGCGCTTCCACCCGCAGCTGTTCCTGTTCAAAGCGCCACTGTTCTGGCTCGTTCATCCACGCAAACCCATCAGGGAGCCGCTTACCACTGCAATTTTTAAACTGATCCATAGCCTTCACTCCTTACTTTCCGTTGATTTCAGCCGCAAGACATTGGGCCAAACGCTGAGTCACCTTGTGGATGCGCTGCTCCAGTCCCCGACCCAGCCAACTAACGATCCCGTGATCCAAGACATCCAAACCTCGCTCTTCACAGAGCTTTCGCAGGCCGCTAATGCTTTGGTTCGCACCAAACCAGGGAAACCAGAATCCCTGGGTCACTAAAAGCACGGCTCGACTCCCGGCCGGAAACGCCGCTGACTTGAGAAACTCGGTCATAGGTTTCGCCGGAGCCCAACCCTGCACCGGAGCGGCTACCACCCAAAGCTGGCAGGAGCTGCTGCCGTCGAGAGGTGGCGCTGCCTCGGGCCGGGATTGTGCATCGGCTGCCGTTGCTGGCAGAATGCTGTGGACCTCGACCTGGATCCCGCGAGCCTCAAGTTTGACTCTGAGATCGTCAATCACCCGCTGGGTATTGCCTGTCTGGGAGTACAATACAATACCGACCTTCATGGTGCAGCCCCTCTCTCGTACCTAACGCTAACCACCGAACCCGCCAAGAGGTGCAGCGCTTACCGCAAAAACTACGTCGCCATTTCCCTTGTATTCGACCTACCCACCAACAAGCCACTGAGACGGTATCACAGGGCCTGGCGCAGGCAGGATCACTGAGGATCACTTGGGAGTCGTTGAATGCGGGCATCCGTGAAGACATCGGAAGCATCATCACTGGTGGAAGAGAACTCGGAAACCACAGCGCCCTCCGGACCCGCCTGGAACCAATGCAGTGTGTTGGAATCAATGGTATACTGATCGCCGGTGTGCAGAACAATTTCGTGAAAGACCGTGTAATATGCTTCATCACCGATGGGTGGCTGCGAAACGCGTGCTTCCGTCTTTGGTCCTTCCACATTCAAGTATACCGTGCCCCAACGGCAGCGGAACGTTTCCTGCTTACCATCCACCGTACCCCTCTGGGGATGGCGATGTTCAGGACACGTCTGACCAGGCAGCAGCATCAATTCCTTAGCGCAATAGCGGTCTGTATTGATGTACGTGATGATCTGTAGGCCTGTGATCATGATCTGGCCCAACCCAAAATCCGCAACCTCCAACTGCTGTTTTTCTGTTTCCGTTATAACAATACCCGCCTTAGCCAACAACTCCAGCGAGCGCTTCTTGACCACATCCCGTGAATCCATCGCTACCACTCCTATTGGCTTTTGTCAGTGCCGTTCCACGCCAGACGATAAACAACTTCGTCATCATCCATAGCACCGGTATCCACAAATCCGACTGAGGTATAAAGGCGCTTCGCCCCTTCATTTTCAGGGACAAAACTGATAAAAACCTCACTGTGACCTTGGTCGCGCACTTCCTGCAGCAGTAGATCCATAGCTCGGCGCCCATAGCCCATCTTCTGGTATTGTTTGCCCAACATAAACCGGCGGACCCAATACCCGTCTAGTGTATCACCTTCCTCGGACACACCGTCCATGATAAAGCCTACCATGGTCTCACCGTCGTAGATGCCACGACACGTCCACTCCGGCTCGGCATGGGCTTGGGCCATGGAATACAGATTACTGGCCACATACTTTTCCTGTTCAGGATGGACCTGCAGCTGCAGGGCATCTTGCCAATTATCCCTGGTAATACGCTGCAGTCGTATGCTCATGCAACGTCACCTCCCATTTCCAAGTATTCGCTGAATCCTGACATCATCCTGCAGAGCCACAGCAAGATCCCGGTCAAAAACCGCTGCTCCCCAGGAACACGCATTGGCAGCCGCCAACGCCACGGAATCCACCAGGATAGTCTCCCAACCATGTCCCGCTGCCAGGCCGTTTATGATACCTGCATTCATGGTATCGCCACAGCCCACGGCACTGACCACATGGACCGGTGGCGTCTCTACACTATAGGCCCCCCCTGCGGTCACCGCCAGCAGCGGTTTACTGCCGTCGCTGACGATGACAGCGCACAGTCCATGCTCTTCGAGCAATCGCTCTGCTGCTAACACCATCTGATCGCCAGCGGCGAAACCCGCTTCCGCCCACTCTTTGGCGTTTATTTTCACCACATCAGCCCAAGGCAGCGCCTCCAAAAGCCACGGGGCACGCACGTCCAACACAACCGGTATTTCCTGCAAATGCCACTGCTGCAGCACGTGAGCAAGGCAGCCTGCTGGTGCCGGCTGTTCGGGATTACCCGCCACCACCACCCCTTGAATATCTGTCCATGTATCCTGGGGATTTTGCTGGCCTAGACGGCACCAATCTTCCTCCGCAACGATCGGCCCCTCTTCCAAGAGTTCAAAGTGCACATCACCGTCAACGCTCCTTACTGTGGTGCATATGCGCGTCGTACCCTCAACCCAATGAAACTTGGTTGTGATCCCTGCAGCCGCCAGCA